>JABFWJ010000029.1 GCA_013362295.1 Thermoleophilia bacterium | reverse complement strand
GCGCCGTTGTCCCGCAGCACGCCGAGCGCGGTGTCGATGTCATCGGGCGTACTCGCTCCAGTCGAGAGCACGATCGGCTTCCCGGTCTGAGCGGCCGCCTCGAGGAGTCGGACGTCGCTGATCTCGTAGCTCGCGATCTTGTGTGTCGTGACGTAGGGATCGACGGCGGCGAGATCCTCCGGCGAGAAGGGCGTCGACATGAACTCGATTCCGCGCCCGCTGCAGTAGTCCGCGAGCTCGGGGATCAGCTCGTACGGCATCTCGAGGTCGCGGAAGACGTCGTGGATCGACTCGTCGATCCCGGCCTCCGCCAGATAGTCGCTCTTGCCCGCGCCGGGCGCGTAGACCTTGTCCGCGCGGTAGGTCTGGAACTTCACCGCATCCGCGCCCGCGTCGGCCGCGACGTCGATCAACGCCCGAGCCATCTGCCGGTCGCGCTGCGGCGTGCCGGCGCGCCAGTTGCTTCCCGCTTCCGCGATCACGAAGACGTGGTCGGACGAGAACGGCGCTGGCATCTGCCGCTCAAGGGTACTCCCGTTATACTCGCCCCCGCTTTGGCGGCGTCCTTTCTGAACTCCGCGGAAGGATGAGCAGCCTGCCGAGGCACGTCCTGGTCACCGGCGGCGCCGGCTTCGTCGGCAGCCACTTCTGCGACCGCCTCGTCGAGGCCGGCTGTCGCATCTCGGTGCTCGACGACCTGTCCCGCGGCAAGCGCGACTGGGTTCCCGCGGGAGCTTCGATCTACGAAGTCGACATCCGCGATCGCGACGGCGTCGCCGCCGCGTATGCGGACGCGCGGCCCGATGCGATCGCGCACCTGGCGGCACTGCACTTCATCCCGGCGGTCGACGACGCGCCGGAGCTTGCGGACGCGATCAACGTCGGCGGTACTCGGAACGTGCTCGAGGCGGTGCGTGCGCATCCGCCCGAACGCTTGATCTTCGCGTCCACGGCGGCCGTCTATGCGAACGTCTCGGAGCCGCTGTCCGAGACGCGTGCCCCGGCACCGATCGACGTGTACGGCCGAACGAAGCTCGCCGGCGAACAACTCGTGGAGGCGTTCGCCACGGAGACGGAGACGCGATGCGTCAACGCGCGTCTTTTCAACGTCATCGGACCGCGAGAGACGAACCCGCACGTCCTCCCCGAGATCGTCGACCAGGTTCGCAGCGGAGCCGACGAGCTCGAGCTGGGCAACCTCGAGCCGAAGCGTGATTTCGTCGACGCCCGCGACGTCGCGGCCGCTCTCACCATGCTGCTCGAAAACGCCGAGCCGGGCGCCGCCGCCTACAACATCGGGACCGGCACGTCCGTTTCCGTCGCGGACATCGTGCGGACGTGCAGCAAGATTGCAGAGCGGGAAATCGCCGTGCGCCAGGTGCCGGAGCGGATGCGCGCCGTCGAGCGGCAGGTGCTGGTCGCCGACGTCAGCAAGATTGAAAACGCGGTCGGTTGGCGCGCGCGCTGGAGCCTGCGCGACACGCTCACCGAGTTGCTGGCCTAGCGTGTTTGCCTCAGGAGCCGAACAGCGTGCGCTTTTCCGCCGTTGGCCGGCGGGCGTCTCGGTGGACACTGCCGAGGCCGACGGGCTGCGCGGCGGCATGACCGTCTCCTCGCTGATCTGCTTGTCGCTCGAAGCCCATCTCGTCGGGATCTCGATCGCGCTCAGCGCGTCGCTGCACCGCGTGCTCGACGCGAGCCGCGACTGGGCCGTATCGATCCTCTCGGGCGAGCAGGAGCACCTGGCGCGGCACTTCGCGCAGAGCCTGCAGCCGGGTGAGCTCTGGCGGGACGTCGACGTGCGCACCGACGACCCGCGTCTGCTGTCCGGAGCCGCAGGCTGGCTCGTCGCCAGAACCGTCGACCGCTTCCGGACCGGCGACCATACGTTCTTCGTCGGTGAGGTGGTCGCGTGCGAGCAGGGACCGCCGAGTGACTCGCTCGCGTACGTGCATCACGGCTTCATCACCTGTTAGCGGATGCCGACTGCCACGGCGGCGGGGACGCTCCGTACGATGGACTTACGTGCGCATCGCCCTCGCCACCGACGGAATCTTCCCCCATGCGCTGGGTGGGATGCAGCGGCACACGGTGTTCCTGGCGAACGCACTTGTCGATGCGGGCGTCGACGTGGAGGTGATCGCGCCGGCCGGGCATGACGGCGATTTCCGTTTCGGCGTCGTGACCGCCGCATGGCCCAGGTCGGGACCGTACCCGCTGAAGCTGCAGCGCTGGTCGCAGCGTGTGGTCGAGGCGATGCGGGGGCGCGACTACGACGTCGTCTACGGCCAGGGCCTCACCCTCTGGGGATCGACGCCGCCGAACGGCGCACCGACCGTCTTCAACCCACACGGCCTCGAGCTCTGCACGATCCCGGAACGGGTCGCGCGTCTCAAGGCATGGCCGCTGCGAATCGCGGCGCGCCGTCAGGCGCACACGGCGGCGCGCACGATCAGCCTCGGCGGAAAGCTCACGCGTGTCATCGTCGACTGCCTCGGCGTGCCCCGCGAGCGAGTCGCGGTCGTGCCGAACGGCGTCGACCCGTCGTACTTCACCCTCGATGCGGTCGACCGTGACCCTCGGCTCGTCCTCTTCGTCGGACGGCTGTTCGCGAACAAAGGCGTCGACGTGCTGTGCGAGGCGGCACTGCGGCTACCGCAGGACGTTCGCGTGCTCATCGTCGGGGACGGCCCTCTGCGGAACGCGCTGCAGAGCCGCTACGACGACCCGCGCATCGTGTTCCGCGGCGGCGTCGGCGAGGACGAGCTACGTGACCTGTACGGCAAAGCCACCGTGCTCGCGCTGCCGACGCGATCGGACGGAATGCCGACGGTGATCCTCGAAGCGTTTTGCTGCGGGACTCCGGCGGTGTCGACCGACGTGGGTGCGATCTCCGAGCTCGTCGACGAAAGCACCGGCGTGCTCCTGCCGCGCGCGGAAGCAGGCCCCCTCGCGGATGCCCTGCGCCGGATCCTCGATTCGTCCGACAGCGACCGCGCAGCGTTCGCGCGCGCGACAAGAGCGCGCGTCGAGAACCGTTTCGCATGGGATGCTGTCGCCCGCACGACGAAGTCTCTCCTGGACGAGGTCGCCGCGTCGTGAGCTCGAAGCCGCGCGTGCTCGTGCTCTCCGAGATTCCGACTCCGTACCGGCTCCCACTCTACCGCCGCATAGCAGAGGTCGGAGAAGTCGAGCTGGAGATCGCATTCTGCGCGGAGACGCAGCCCGATCGGCCGTGGTCGATCGATGAGGAGCTCGGCAGCATCCCGCATCGGATCCTGCGCGGTTTTCCACTCACGAGGCGCTCGAGCAGGAACACGTTCGTCTACGAGGTGAACCCTTCCGTCGTCCCGCTGCTCGTCCGCGGCGGGTTCGACCTGCTGGTGATCGGCGGCTACGCGGTGTTCGCGGAGCAGGTGGCGATCGCGTATGCGCGCGTCACGCGGCGCCCGTACCTCTTACACGTCGAGAGCCATCTCGGCAAGCCTCGCAGCGATGCCGTGGCCCGTGCAAAGTCCCTCGTGCTGCCGCACGTGATCGGCGCGGCGACGGGCGGCCTCGCCGTCGGCTCGGCGGCACGCCGGTACCTGCAGGCGTACGGGCTCGCCCGCCACCGCATCCACATCCTCCCGAACACGATCGACGTCGATGCCTACTCACGGGCAGCGCAGCAGGTTCGGAACCGCGCGTCCGAGATCAGGCGCGATCGGGACCTCCCTGAGCGTTACCTCCTGTTCGTGGGGCGCCTCGTCGGGGCAAAAGGCGTATCCGATCTGCTGGGCGCCCACGGAGCGCTCGGGCAGGACGCCCCTCCACTCCTCGTCGCCGGCGAAGGGCCGCTGCGCAACCTCGTCGACGGCGCGCCGAACGTCAGGCTGCTCGGCTTCCAGGACACCGCCCGCCTGATCGAGCTCTATGCACTCGCGCAGTCGCTCGTCGTTCCCTCACACGACGAGCCGTGGGGTGTGGTCGTCAACGAAGCGCTGGCGTGCGGGACGCCCGTGATCGCGTCGAGCGCGGTCGGCGCCGCGGAAGACCTGATCAGGGATGGCCTCGAAGGACGCGTCGTCCCCTCAGGGGACGTACCGGCGCTTGCCCGCGCGATGTCCGAGGAGCTCCCTCGCGTCGAGCCCCAGCGCTCGCCGATCGGAGGATGGACGTACGAGTTCGGCGTCCAACAGTTCCACGAGGCCGTCGCTAGTGCCCTTTCTGGGCGCGCCGAATGATTCCCTTGATCAGCCGCTGTACCTTCTGCGGCGGCATCGTCAGGGTCGCCCGGTCGGGCTCCGAAGTGATGCTGTAGAACCGCGGCAGCGAACCGCGGCGGTCGACCGCCTCGACAACGCGCCCGCCTGGGTCCGAGCATAATTCGAGCGCAAACGCGCGCGCGCCGCTCCGATAGATGAGGCACGAGAGCCCGGGCGGGGTCCGGTAGTCGATAGGGCGGTCGATCCGGCTCCCGACGAGCGTGCGGACGGCGGCGATGCCGTCGAGGTTCTTCTGGCGCTCCGAATTGCGCTCCGCCCGCCCGACGATCACCACGACGACCGCGACGACCACCACCGCTGCCGCCAGGCCGAGCGCGCGTGTGCGCGCGCTCACGCCTTCGTCCCGACGACCTCGCCGAGGACTGCCCGGTACCGCTTGTGTGCGATCTCGCGTGTCGCCTCCGCCAGCGCATACTCGCGCGCCCGCCGTCCCATCGCCGCCAGGTCGAGCCGGCCCTCGTAGGCATCGCGGATCGCCCGCGTGAGCAGCTCGGGCCGCGAGGGAGGCACGACGACTCCGCACTGGATCCGTCGCACGAGCGTCGCC
>JABFWJ010000306.1 GCA_013362295.1 Thermoleophilia bacterium | reverse complement strand
AACATGACGGCGCCGAGCGATGCGTCGTGCGGGCACGCCGCGGCGTGCCGCTGCGGAGCGGCGAGGAACAACGCAACCAGCGCGACCGCCACGACACGCACTCCGTCGAGCATAGGGCCGGCCGGTTCAGATCCGGTGCAGGACTACCATTGGCCACATGGCGTCCACCGACCGGCGCGAGAACGAGTCCGGGATCGAGATCAAACCGGTCTACACGGACGACGACGCGCCGGGCGAGCTCGAGCTTCCGGGCGAGTATCCGTACACGCGCGGGCCGTACCCGGACATGTACCGCGGCCGGCCGTGGACGATCCGCCAGTACGCCGGCTTCGCGTCGGCGGAGGAATCCAACGCGCGCTACCGCTACCTGCTCGCACACGGCCAGACCGGCCTCTCGATCGCGTTCGACCTGCCGACTCAACTCGGCTACGACTCCGACGACTCGCGCGCGCTCGGCGAGGTCGGCCGCACCGGCGTCGCGATCGACTCGATCGCCGACATGGAGATCCTGCTCGGCGCCATCCCGCTCGACGAGGTGTCGACGTCGATGACGATCAACGCTCCTGCGGCGTTGCTCTTGCTGCTCTACGAGCTCGTCGGGGAGGAGCAGGGCATCGCGTCGAGCGCGCTGCGCGGCACGGTGCAGAACGACATCCTCAAGGAGTACATCGCGCGCGGGAACTACATCTTTCCGCCGCGCCCCTCGATGCGGCTGACCACCGATCTCTTTGCGTACTGCGCGGAGCGGATCCCGTCGTGGAACACGATCTCGATCTCGGGCTACCACATCCGCGAGGCGGGATCGACCGCCGTGCAGGAGCTTGCGTTCACGATCGCCAACGGGATCGCGTACTGCGCCGCCGCCGTCGAGGCCGGGCAATCGCCGGACGAGTTCGGTGCGCGGCTGTCGTTCTTCTTCAACGCGCACAACGACTTCTTCCAGGAGGTTGCGAAGTTCCGCGCGGCGCGCCGGCTGTGGGCGCGCGTCATGCGCGAGCGCTTCGGGGCGTCGAACCCGAAGGCGCTGGCGCTTCGGTTCCACGCGCAGACGGGAGGCTCCACACTCACCGCGCAGCAGCCGGAGAGCAACATCGTCCGCGTCGCGATCCAGGCACTCGCGGCGATCGCCGGCGGCGCGCAGTCCCTGCACACGAACTCGTTCGACGAGGCGCTCGCGCTGCCGACGGAGCGCGCGGCGACGATCGCGCTGCGCACGCAGCAGATCCTGCAGCACGAGGCGGCGACGACCGAGACCGCGGACCCGCTCGGCGGCTCGTACTACATCGAGGCGCTGACCGACGAGCTGGAGGCGCGCGCGTGGGAGCTGATCGAGCACATCGACGAGCTGGGCGGCGCCGTCGCCGCGGTCGAGCAAGGGTTCGTCCAGGCGGAGATCGAGAACGCGGCGTTCGCCTGGCAGCAGCAGGTCGAGCAGGGCGAGCGCGTGATCGTCGGCGTCAACCGCTATGCCGCCGAGGCCGAGCAGCCGATCGAGCTGCAGTCGATCGATCCTGCGGCCGAGCGCCGGCAGCTCGAGCGCACGGCGAAGGTGCGCGCGGAGCGGAACGCCGAGGACGCGTCCGCCGCCCTCGAGCGCGTGCGGACCGCGGCGCGCAGCTCCGAGAACCTCCTCTACCCGATGCGCGACGCCCTGCACGCGCGCTGCACCGTCGGCGAGGTGTGCGGCGTTCTTCGCGAGGAGTGGGGCGAGTACGACCGCGAGCGCGCCCCAGGCTAGGCGCTAGCGTTCGGCGCGTGGGTCTCGCCGAAACGCTCGAAGCGCGACCGTCGGAGGGGCTTCGGGAGCTGCGGCCGCGGGGGCAGTGGGCGCTCGCGTGGCGCCGCCTCAAGCGCGACCGCGTCGCGGTCGGATGCGGCGTCGTGCTGCTCGCCGTCGTCTTCGCGGTCGGCCCCGGCGCGCCGCTCTACGGGAAGATCGTCGGCCACGGACCGAACGAGTTCTTTCCGTACGCGGTGAGCGTGGGGCTGCGGCCCGCCGGTCCCTTCACGGTGACGTGGGCCACACCCGAGGTCGCCGGCGACAATCCTTTCGCGCTGACGCACCCGGCGCCGCCGAAGGGGACCGGTAAGACGCTGCTCCTGCTCGGGGCCGACAGCCAGCTCGGCCGCGACGAATTCCTCCGCATCCTCTACGGCGGGCGCGTCTCGCTGGAGGTGGCGGCCGGCGCCGCGCTGGTGGCGATCGTGATCGGGATCGTGCTCGGCGCGGTCGCCGGTTACTTCGGCGGCTGGGCCGACGCCGTGATCTCGCGCTTCACCGACCTGGTGATGGCGTTCCCACTGCTCCTCTTCCTCGTGATGATCGGCAGCCTCTTCACGCACGGCATCACCGACTGGACGGTGCACGGGCTGCTGAACCAGGGCGCGCTCCAGCTGATCCTGATCATCGGCGCGTTCACGTGGTTCTACCCGGCGCGCATCGTCCGGGCACAGATCCAGTCGCTCCGGCATCGCGAGTTCGTCGAGGCGGCGCAGATGGTCGGTGCGCGCGACGCGCGCATCATGCGCACGCACCTGCTCCCGCACGTGCTGCCGCCGCTGCTCGCCTACGGCACCCTGCTCGTCGCGACGAACATCATGATCGAGGTCGGCGTGACGTTCCTGGGAGCCGGCATCAAGCTGCCGACCGCGAGCTGGGGCAGCCTGCTCGCGCAGACCTGGGGCTCGATCCTCAGCCCGAATCCGTACAACCCCGCGACGACGCAGCCGTGGCTGACGCTGTGCCCCTCGATCGCGATCTTCGTCACGGTGTTCGCACTGAACCAGTTCGGCGAGGGCCTCCGCGAGGCGACCGATCCCAGGTCGGTCGGCTGATGCTCGGTTACACGCTCCGGCGGCTCGCGGTCGCGGTCGTCCTGCTCTGGATCCTCTCGGTGATCACCTTCGTCATCTATCTGAAGGTGCCCGCGGACCCCGCGGGGTTCATCGTCGACCTGCAGCACGCGTCTCCGGCACAGATCGCCCACGCCCACCACATCCTCGGAACCGACCGGCCCGCCGTCGTGCAGTACGAGAAGTACGTCGTCCGCCTGTTGCACGGCGACCTCGGCGTGTCGTGGCCGACGGTCGTCTTCTTCAACGGGCACGTGCAGGGCGCGGCGGTGGGGCACATGGTCTGGAGTGCGTCGCTCGTGACCGGCGCGCTCGTGTTCGGCGGCTTCGTGCTGTTGCTCCTCGTCGCAGTGCCGCTCGGTACGTTTGCCGCCACCCGGCCGCGGTCGCTCGTCGACCGGCTCTCGCTCGGTGTGTCGGTGGCCGCGATCTCGACGCACCCGCTGGTCGTCGGATTGCTGCTCCAGCTCTTCGTCGGCAACCGGTGGAAGCTCCTGCCCGCGTCCGGCTACTGCACGATGCGGCAGCCTTCCGCCGCGGCGATCGCCGCGTGGAAACGCTTCGCGCCGACCGGCGTGCCGGAGCCGTGCGGCGGTGCCGGCGAGTGGGCGTGGCACCTGCTGCTGCCGTGGCTCACGTTCGCGCTGTTCTTCGTCGCGCTCTACATGCGCATCGTCCGTGCGCGAATGCTCGAGGTGCTCGAGGAGCCGTGGGTGCGCACCGCCCGCGCGAAGGGCGCGTCGGAGCTCCACGTCATCCGGGCACACGCCCTGCGGAACGCGATCGCGCCGGTCGTGACGATGACCGCCATGGATGCGGGGATGGCGATCGGGATCGCGATGTACATCGAGACCGTCTTCGGCCTGCCGGGGCTCGGGCGCACGATGATCCGCGCGCTCGCGGGCCTCCAGGGCTACGACCTACCGGTGATCCTCGCCGTCACGCTCGTCGCGGCGGCCGCGATCATCGTCCTGAACCTCGTCGCAGACCTGGTGCTGATCGCGATCGACCCCACCGTCACCCGCCGCGGCCGTGGTAGGCAACGGCTCCTCGGCCGCGCCGCCTGACCGACAATCGCGCCGTGCGGATCCTTCTCGTCTCGCAGATGTATCCAGGCCCGGACGACCCGGACCTCGGGACGTTCGTCGCTCAGATGGAGCGTGCACTGCGCGAGCGCGGGCACCAGATCGAGCTCGCGGTGCTCGACCGCCGCGCCGGCGGCAAGGTGCGCTTTCTCGAGCTCGTGCGGCGTGTGCGGGCGGCGCAGAAGCCCGACGTCGTGTGGGCGCACTTCCTCGTCCCGGCGGGGCTGATCGCGTCAAAAGTCGACGCCCCGCTCGTCGTCACCGCCCACGGTCGCGACGTTCGGAATATCGGCAGCGTCCCGGGTGTCGCACACCTGACGCGCTCCGTCGTCCGCCGCGCGTCGACGGTGATCGCCGTGTCCGAGTACCTCCGTCACGAGCTCGAGGAGCGGTTGCCCGACGCGCGCGGCAAGACGGAGGTCGTCGACTCGGGCGTCGACCTCGAGCGGTTCCGGCCAGTCGAGCCGGCCGAGCAGCTCGCCTCGCCCGCATTCCTGCATCTCGGGTCGCTGACCGAGCGGAAGAACGTCGTTCGTCTCGCGGACGCCTTCGCGGCGTTCGGGCGCGGCTCGCTCACGTATATCGGGGACGGGCCGCTGCGCCCGCGACTCGAGGGCCGCGACCGTGTGCGGTTGATCGGACGCGTCGCGCACGACGACGTCCCAGCCTGGCTGAGCGCCGCGGACGTCGTCTGCGGCCCGGCACTGATCGAGCCGTTCGGGCAGTCGTTGCTGGAAGCAATGGCCTGCGAACGCGCCGTCGTCGCGACGCGGATCGGTGGGCCGCCTGAGTTCGTGACGTCCGCGGCCGGCGTGCTGGTCGATCCCCTCGACGTCGAGGACCTCACGTGGGGGCTCGAGGCTGCGGCCGGCCTTCCGTCGCCG
>JABFWJ010000176.1 GCA_013362295.1 Thermoleophilia bacterium | reverse complement strand
TCCCTCCGGCACCTCGAAGGGGTTCGCCGAGATCACCTCGTCGAGCAGCTGCTGGCGGAGCTGCGACTCCGCCTCACGCTCGGCGTGCGACTCCAGGTCCTTGCGCACCGCCGCCTTCAGCGCGTCCAGCGACTCGAAGTCGCCGACCTCGCGGGCGAAGGCGTCGTCGAGCTCCGGAAGCGACTTGCGCTTGACGTCGAGCAGCTTCATGCGGACCGTCCGGACCTGCCCGCGCTGCTCCTCGTTCGGGAAGTCGTCCGGCCACTTCACCGGACGCTCGACCGTCTGACCCGGCTTCGCCTCGAGGATCAGCTCCTCGATCGCCGGAATCGCCTGGCCCTCCCCGATGACGAGCGGCGGATACTGCGTGCTTTCGCCGATCTCGCCCTTCTCGTCGGCCATCGCCAGCTCGACCGTCACCTGGTCGCCCGGAAGCGGCTTTTCGTCCACCGGCGCCCACGCCGCGCGCTGGTCGCGCAGGTTGTCGAGCTGCTCGTTGAGCTGCTGGTCGCCGACGGCCTGCCCCTGGCGCTTCACGCGGAAGCCGCTGGTGCGCTGCAGGTTCAGCTCCGGACGAACCTCGACGTGCAGCTCGAAAGTGAGCGGCTTTCCCTCGTCGAAGTGCAGATGGTGAACGTGCGGCTGCGACGCCGGCTGGAGCTTCTCCCGCTCCATCACCTCCTTGAAGGCGTCCTGCACGAGGGTCTCGAGCGCCGCCTGGCGGATCGCCTCGCCGAACTTCTTGCGCACGATCGCCGCGGGCGCCTTGCCGGGCCGGAACCCCGGCAGCCGCGCCTGCGATGCATAACGGCGCGCCGCCTTGTCCTCGGCGTCCCGCACGGTCTCGACGGGGACTGACACCTCGAGCAGCCGCTCGAGACCTTCGCTCTTCTTTGTGGTGATCTGGATGTCCATGGTGCTCGCGATTGGTCGTACGTCGGGGCCCGCCCCGCTGCCTCTAAAGATAGCAGCGGGGCGAAGGGCGGTGAACCAAGGCGGTCACCCGGTGACCCGCGGGCCGTGCGGCGGGTTGGCCGCAAGGCGCGGATCGCCCCATCTTACCGCCGCCTCCATCCCGGAGGCCATCACTTTCATCCGGAGATTCCATGCGGCTCGACGTCATCGCGTCCACCCTCGCTCTCTCGATGGTTCTCGCGCTCCCCGCACGCGGCCAGAGCGTGACGCCACCGAAGACGACCGTGCTGTCGATCCAGCCCCTCTCCGCCGTGTTCTCGGTCTATTCGGCGGAGGTCGAGCACGCCGTTTCGCCGACGATCACCGTGGGCGCCGGCGGGAGCTACTGGAACTGGTCGGACGACGTGGACGAGGTGCGCTACTCCTCGGCGGATCTGAAGCTCCGCTACTACCCGGAGGCCCACCCCTTCCAGGGCTTCAGCTTCGGCGGGCAGCTCGGCTTCACGAGTGTCACGGACCGGGCATTAGGGTACGGAAGTGCCGGTACGCGCACGAAGACGAGCGGCCCGGCCGTCGGCGTCGCGCTCGATTACAACTGGCTGCTCGGGGCCTCGCGATCCTTCTACGTCGGCCTCGGGCTCGGCGCGAAGAAGATCTTCGCGACCTCGAAGGACGCGGGCAACGCGCACCTCGCCTATCCCACCGGCCGGATCTCGATCGGCTACGCCTTCTGACCGTTAGGCGTCGCGGTCGCGGGGCGGCGGTCGATCTCGCGCGAAAGCGGGCCATGCAATCGGCTGCTGGGCGGAGCCCGGCGGCCGATTCGCTGGCGGGCCGTGCCGCTGCAGTGCGAGCGCCGGGACTCGAACCCGGACGGAGTTACCCACTGGATCCTAAGTCCAGCGCGTCTACCAGTTCCGCCACGCTCGCGGTGCGGCGAGACCCATCTACCCTGGAACCGCCCGATCCGGGGGGGGCCACGGGGTCCCGGGGGCGGCCGCCGGTTTCTGACGCACCACTTACACAATGTTGACATTTGCCCCGCCGCTAGGCTAACGTCGCCCCGCTGGGGTGCCCTCGCGAACTCGGGGGCTCCTCCCCCGGCGTATTCCTGAGCGAGGGAGGTCGCATGGGACGCAGATTGTTGTTGCTAGTGGCAGCAGCGGGAACGATGGTCGCCTTCGGCCCGAGAGTCGCGAAAGCGCAGGAGCCGGCGACGATCACGGGGCGGGTGACCAACGAGGCGGGCGCGCCGGTCAATGGCGTGAACGTCGTCGTGGAAGGAATGAAACTCGGCGCGCTCACGGACCCGAGCGGGGCCTACTCGATCGTGGTTCCGGCGGCGCGCGTGACCAATGCGCCGGCGACGGTGACGGCGCGGCTCATCGGCTTCCGTCCGCTCTCGAAGACGGTGACGCTCTCGAGCGGGCGGGTCTCGCTGGACTTCACGCTCGCCAGCGCGCCCGTCACGTTGAGCGAGGTCGTGGTGACCGGCGCCGGCCTGACGAGCACGCGCGAGGCGTCCGGCAACGTCACGAACACCGTCAAGAGCGACCTGATCGCGAAATCGAACGAGCCGAACGTCGTCACGGCGCTCGCCGCCAAGGCGCCTAACGTGTACGTGTCGTCGCAGTCCGGCGAGCCGGGCGCCTCGTCGTACATCAGCATCCGCGGCGCGAAGACGATCACGGGCACCGGCCAGCCGCTCTTCGTCGTCGACGGCGTACCGATCGACAACAGCACCAACTCCACCACGGGCTACCTCGGCGGCACCGCGACCTCGAACCGCGCCTCCGACATCAACCCGAACGACATCGAGTCGGTGGAGATCCTGAAAGGCGCGGCCGCCGGCGCCATTTACGGCTCGCGCGCCGGCCAGGGTGTCGTGCTCATCACCACCAAGAGCGGCCGCGGCACGCCGCGCTACTCGCTGAACTCCACGTCCACCTGGGACGACGTGACGCACGGTGTCCCGCTGCAGACGAAGTTCGGCCAGCGTCGCACCTGCACGACGCCCGGCTGCCGCGCCACGAGCGACAGCTACGGCCCGGCGCTCGCCGCCGGGACGCAGACGTACGATCACTTCGGCGAGATGTTCCACACCGGACACACGTACGACAACCAGCTGTCCGCGTCGGGCGGGACGGACCGCCAGTCGTTCTACCTCTCCGCCGGACGGACCGACCAGAACGGGACGATCATCGGCCCGAACAACTTCTACGACCGCACCACGTTCCTCGTGAAGGCGTCGCAGAAGATCTTCAACAAGCTCACGATCGGCGGTTCCGCGAACTACGCGGACGTCCGCATGGGCGCCATCCAGAAGGGGTCGAACCTCTCCGGCTTGCTCCTCGGCGCGCTGCGCACTCCTCCCGAGTTCAACAACCGCAACTACCTCAACGCGAACGGCTATCACCGGTCGTATCGCTATCCGAACCCGATCGGCGCCTCCGACCTGACGCTGACCCGCGGCTACGACAACCCGTTCTTCGTCGTCAACAAGAATCCCGCGAGGGGGAACGTGAACCGCGTCTTCGGGAACGTGAACCTGAACTACGACGCGCTCGACTGGCTCAACCTGCGCTACACCCTCGGCGGGGACTACAGCACCGACGACCGGCTCGAGGCGCTGGTGCCCTCGTCGTCGTCGTATCCGAGCGGCCAGATGACGCGCGCCGACTACCTGAACTACCAGATCGACCACAACCTGCTCGCGACGCTCCGGCACACGCTCACCGAGTCGATCAACGGGACGCTGACCCTCGGCCAGAACCTGAACAGCCGCAGCTACCGTCAGCGGTACTCGACGGGCTACACCTTCATCGCGCCCGAGGGGCCGTTCAACCTCGGCAACACGATCACGGTGACGCCGAACGAGTACGAGTCGCTGGTTCACCTCGAGTCGTACTTCGGCCAGGCGAACCTCGACATGTTCGACCAGCTCTTCCTCAGCGCGACGGTCCGTAACGACGGCAACTCGACCTTCGCCCAGTCGCAGCGCCGCTTCTGGTACCCGAAGGCGAGCGCCGCGTGGACGTTCACGAAGGCGACGGACGTGTTCAGCCGCTTCCTCGAGTACGGGAAGGCGCGCGTCGCGTACGGACAGACCGGCAAGGAGCCGCCGGTGTACGCGATCTACAGCGGCTATTCGTTCGGCAGCACCAACGACGAGGGCTGGGGCGGTTACCTCCGCACGATCCAGAACTCGCGCGGCGGGATGACGTCGCAGTCGCGGCTCGCGCAGGACAAGATCCGCCCCGAGCGGCAGAAGGAGCTCGAGGGCGGGTTCGATTTCGGTCTCCTCAACGGGCTCGGCGACTTCAGCGTCACCGGCTACAACTCGAGGTCGACGGACGTCATCTTCGACACCCCGCGTTCGACGAGCTCCGGCTATACCAGTCAGCTCCAGAACGCGGCGACGATCTCGAACAAGGGCCTCGAGCTCTCGCTGAACCTCAACCCCGTCACCATGGAGAACTTCGCATGGGACGTCGGGGTGCAGTGGTCGCGCAACAAGAACGTCGTCACCTCGCTCGCCGGCGTGAAGCACGTCGACATCGGCGGCGCCTTCGAGGGCACCCCGGGCACGGTCGAGCAGGGATACGCCGTCGGCGTCTTCCGCGGCTACGACTTCGTCCGCTGCCGCTACGGACAGAGCAACATGGTGGACATCAACGGCGACGGCACGCCGGACGACGTGAACGCCGCCTGCCGCGCCGCCGGTGCGCCTAACGGCGCGCTGTACATCGACGCCAGCGGCTTCCCGAATGCGGACCCGAACGACCGTGTGCTCGCCGATCCGAACCCGAAGTGGCTGAGCAGCGTGCGCACCGAGTTCACGGTGTTCAAGAAGTGGCAGATCTCCGGCCTCCTCGACATCAAGAAGGGCGGCGATGTCTGGAACGGCACGAAGGGCGCGCTG
>JABFWJ010000479.1 GCA_013362295.1 Thermoleophilia bacterium | reverse complement strand
GCTGACGTACTCGAGCTCGCGCTCGCTGAGCACCGCCGCGCGGACGGTGCGCGCGATGACCGGCGCGAACACGAATCCGACGACGAAGATGATCGTGAGGTTGGAGGGCCCGAGCGACACGAGCGCCATCACGGCCACGAGCACGACGGGGAGCGCGAGGACGGTCTCGATGATGCGGCTGAGGATGTCGTCGACGGCGCCGCGGAAGTAGCCGGTGACGAGGCCGAGCGCGGTGCCGAGGACGGTGCCGAGCAGCGTCGCGGCCGGCGCGATGATCATGATGTCGCGCGAGCCGACGATGACCCGCGAGAAGACGTCGCGGCCGAGGCGGTCGGTGCCGAACCAGTAGTTGGCCCCCGGGGACTCGAGGCCGTTGATGGGGCTGCCGGCGAACGGGTCCTGCAGCACGACGAGCCGCCCGAAGACGGCGCAGAGCACGAAGAAGCCGACGATGATCGCGCCCGCGATGAACGACTTCGAGTGGACCAGGACCTCCAGGCGCTCGCGGCGCGCGAGGCGCGCGTCGTCGCGGGGCGGGCCGAGGGCGTGCGCGACCTCGGCGACCGGATCCACGGCGGACGGCGGTGGCGGGGCGGCGGCGCTCACTGGTCCGCGCTCCCGAGCCGGACCCGCGGGTTGAGGACCGAGTACAGGATGTCGGCGGCGAGGGTCGACAGGAGGAAGACGACGCCGACGACGAGCACCGCCGCCTCCAGCGAGGGGAAGTCCTTCTGGGTGGCGGCGCGGAAGATCATCTGGCCGATCCCCTGGTAGTTGAAGATGAGCTCGATCACGACGAGGCCGCCCATGAGGTAGCCGACCTGCGTGGCGATGACCGCGATCGTGGGCAGCAGCGAGTTGCGCAGGACGTGGCGCCACAGCACCTTGCGCTGCGGCAGGCCCTTGATGACGGCCGTCCGCGTGTAGTCCGCGTCGAGAGCCTCGATCGTGCCGGCCCGCGCCATCCGGGCGATGTAGCCGAAGAGGACGAACACGAGGCAGAACGCCGGCAGCAGCAGGTACCGGATCTGCGTGAGGACCCCCGACCCGTCCGGCCACGCCGCGGTCGAGGGGAAGATCCCCAGGCCGAGCGAGAAGACGATCAGCAGGAGCACGGCCCACACGAAGTCCGGCACGGCCGTCGCGGACAGCCCCCCGACCGTGATCACGCGGTCGCGCGTGCTGCCCTCCTTCAGCGCGGCGATCACGCCGCCGAGGATCGACAGCGGGACGACGATGAGGAACGCGAGCACCGCGAGCTTGATCGAGTGCCCGAGCGCGGGCCAGAGCACGTCGGAGATGGGCTGGCGGGTCGACACGGACCGGCCCATGTCGCCGGAGACGTACCCCTTCATCTGCTTGAAGTACTGCGTGATGACCGGCTTGTCCGTGCCGAGCTGATGGTTCAGCTGCGCGACCGCCGTCGGCGAGGCGAACGGGCCGAGGACCCGCCGCCCCACGTTCCCCGGCAGCACGTTCGCCATGAAGAAGACGAGCATGCTGAGCAGCAGCAGGGTGACCAGCCCCAGGGCCACCCGCCGCGCGACGAACCTGACCATGATCCGGACCCTCCCGCCCGCCCGGTGCGGTCAGGACCCCGTCGTGAACCCGGCCTTCGTGATGTCGTAGTGGCCCATCGCGGTCACCTCCACGTTGCCGACGTTCTTCTTCGTCCCGGTGAGGAAGTAGTAGAAGTAGGCGTAGATGTTCGGCGTCTCGTCGAGCAGCAGCAGCTGGATCTTCTTGGCCGCCGTCTTCTGCGACTGGATGTCGAGCGACTTGACGTAGTCCTTCACGAGCCCGTCGTACGTCGGGTTCTTGAAGTGCGCGGCGTTCCAGACGCCCTTGCTCGACAGCTGTGCGTTGAGGAAGAGGTTCGGCACGCCGCGGTGGCCGTAGTCCGTGATGCCCATGACCGAGTCGAGCCACGGCGACTTGCCGAACACGGCGTCGCCGTAGTAGGTGCCCGCCGGCGTCACGTTCGGGGTCAGCTTCAGGCCGATCTGCTGCCCGTAGTTCTGCAGCAGCTGGGCGAGGTCCGGGAGCTCGAAGCCGTCCCACGTGTCGATCGTCGCCGACGCGTTGCTGACGCCCGCCTGCTGCATGAGGGCCTTGGCCTTCGCGAGATCCTGCTCGCGCTGCGGGACGGTCTTGTCGGTCGACGGGAACACCGGCGCGAACGGGCTGTCGTCGCCGACGTCCGCCTTGCCCGCGAACAGTCCGCTCACGAGCGCCTTGCGGTCGACCGCGAGCGCCATCGCCTGGCGGACGCGCTTGTCGTCGAACGGCTTCTTGTCGTTGCGCATGTGGATCTCGCGATGGACCGACGCGCGCAGCTGGATGACCGTGATGTTCGGGTCGTTGAGCAGCGCCTTGCCGCCGGTCGGCGAGAAGTGCACGAGGACGTCGACGTCGCCGCTCTGGAGCCCGAGGATCTGGGCCTGCTCCTTGGGATAGAACTTGACCTGCTGGCGGTCGAGCTTCGGGATCCGGGTCTTGTCCCAGTACTCGGTGTTCTTGACGTACGAGATGCCCGAGTTCGGGGTGTACTTCTCCATCTTCCACGGGCCGGTCCCGGGGAACGACTTCTCCCACGACCCGGAGAGGTCCTTCGGGACGATCAGCGCGTTGTAGTTGTCCGAGCTGAGCAGGTAGGGGAAGTTGCCGTTGGGCGAGTCGAGCTCGAACCGCACGGTGCTCGGGTCGGTCGCCTTCGCGGAGCCCTTCGACAGCACGCCACCGAACGTCGACAGCGCGTTGGAGCCGTTCTTCGGGTCCGACAGCGCGTTGATCGACGACGCGACGTCCTGCGCCGTCATGGTCGTCCCGTCGTGGAACTTGACGCCCTGGCGGATCTTGAACGTCCAGACGCTGCCGTCGGCGTTCGGCTTCCAGCTCTCCGCGAGGCGCGGGTCGAGGTGGAGCTTGTTGTCCGACCACGCCAGGAACTCGCCGGACTGCGACATGACGCCGAGGCCGCCCTCGTCGGCGACCTTGATCGGGTCGATCTCGGTCGTCGGGCCCGGGGACATGCCGAGCTTCAGCGTCCCGCCCTGCTTCACCGCGACCTGCTTGCCGCCCGCCTCGACGGCGTTGCCGGACGCGGCGCCGCCGCCACCTCCACCCGAGCTCGTCTTGCTGCCCGTGCCGCACGCGGCGGCCAGGAAGCTCACGAGCGGGATCGACATGCCGACCACGCTTCCCCGCCGCACGAACTCGCGCCGGCTGATTCTCCCGGCGCTGTACTCGTCGATGATGTGGTTCTCGAGCTCGCTCCTACTCGTGCGGATCTCGTCGACCCGCCGCGTCGTTTCGTCGCGCCTCACGCCAGCTCCTCCGTCCCAGGACACGGTCGTCCATCCTGCGGCGGGTCCAACGGGGCCCGCCGGATCGGGCGAGCAGGGTTCCGGCGCGCGTCGGATGAGGCGGCGGACAAGTGTGGACCCGGTCTTGCAGATGGACTAGCGTTCCGGTAACAGAACGCCGGCCGACCCTACGTCGCCGCCCGGACGGTTGTCAAGGCGCGGCGCCCTCCCCCGACACCGGAGCGCTGACGAATGACCCCCGAGCAGGAGATCGACGGAGCGATCGGGCAGGGCTGGGGCGGCCGCTCGCCCGACGGCGCGCACGCGAACGTGGTGCTCGCGCGGCGCGGGAGCGCGACGGCCGCCGCGCTCACACCCCGGTGCTCGTGTGCGTCGGCCCGGACCAGCCCTCCTACGAGGCCGTCGTCCCGCCGACGATCATGATGAACAAGGCGACGGCCACCGAGGAGCGCCATCAGACGATCACCTGGGGCGCGGCGCAGCTCGGGATCGGCCAGGGCGTGCTCGACGCGGTCGCCGACGGGCTCCTCGCCGCCGACCGCGACACGATCGTGTTCGTCGCGATCTGGATCGACGCGGCGGCGGGCGACGAGACGGCGGTCCGGCGCGCCAGCCGCGATGCGACCCGCGCGGCGATCGGCGAGGCGGTGGACGGCCCGGACGCTGCCGCGGTCGAGCGCCTCGTACGCGACCGCGACGGCCTCGCGAACCCGTTCTATGGCGGCCGGTGAGTGCCCGGCTGCGCCGCGGGTGGATCGGCGTTCTGGCACGAGAACGCCCGGAGGCGTAGTGTCGCGCCGTCGTAGTGCCGAACCTACCGCTCGGGTGTGCGGATGTCCGATCGAACCGTCACAGCGGCGACGGCGGTGCGCAGCGGCGCCCGGTCCAACGGCCCGGGCTCCGGCTCGCCCGGTGTGAACGCCGCGCTCAGCGTCATGGAGCTCATCGTCTCGCAGGGCCGGCTCGGGCTCGGGGACCTCGCTCGCGAGCTGCAGCTCCCGAAGAGCACGCTGCATCGCATCTGCGCGATCCTCGTCGAGCGCGGATGGGCGCTGCGCGACGAGCAGGGCCGCTACGAGCCCGGCGTCCGTGCGATCGGGCTCGGCAGCCGCGCCGCCGACCTGCCGATCGTCACGGGCTTCCGCCACGCCGTCGCCGGCCTGATGGCGCGCCACGACGAGACGGTGTGCCTCGCGGTGCTCGACGGCGGCGAGTCCGTGTTCGTGGCGATCGAGGAGACGTCGCAGCCCGTGCGCCTGCACACCTGGGTGGGGCGCCGGGCGCCGGCGTATGCATCCGCGAGCGGGCGCGTGTTCCTCGCGGCGTGGCCGCCTCGGGCGGTGGCCGCGGAGTTCGGCGGCCGCGTCCTCCTCACGCCGACCGGACGGCGCCTGCGCTCGACGGGCGAGCTCCAGGAGATCCTCGACCGGGTGCGCGCCGACGGCTACGCGGAGAACCACGAGGACACGGCGGCCGGCCTGTACACCGCGTCCGTGCCCATCCTCAACGGGAG
>JABFWJ010000333.1 GCA_013362295.1 Thermoleophilia bacterium | reverse complement strand
ATTTACTCCTGTCGATATGAGGTGGTCGAGATGCTGAGGCTCCTGAGGAAGTCGAAAGAGGTCGCGGTCGAGTTCTGCGACCGGTGCTCGCGCCTCTGCGATGCGGCCTGCCGTTCGCAGGCACTCCGGGAGCGTGCGCGTGCAAAGGTGTTGCGCTACGGCGGGCGGCTGGTATGAGCGCGCTCGCGGCACCGGTTGTCTGCTGTGCGCCGCTCGCGGCGCCGACGTTGGATGAGGAGGAGGCGGTAGCGACGGCGGAGCTGTTCAAGGCGCTCGCGGATCCGGCGCGGGTGCGGATCGTGAACGCGCTGGCGAGGAGCGACGAGCCGGTCTGCGCTTGTGAGTTCGAGCCGGCGCTTGGGTTGTCGCAGCCGACGGTGAGTCACCACCTGAAGAAGCTGACGGATGCGGGGTTGCTCGAGCGGGAGCAGCGCGGCAGGTGGGCGTATTTCTCGTTGAAGCGCGACGCCGTCGAGACGCTGGCGGCGGTCGCCGACCTGAAAGGAGTGTGCTGCTGATGGCGGCGACGGCTGACGAGCTGCGCGAGGAGGTGCGGCGCCGCTATGCGGAGTCCGCGCGGGCGGTGACGGAGGGAATGGGCACGGCGAGTTGTGGCAGCGGATCGTGTTGCGCCGACAGTGAGACTGACGCGACCATGTTCGGGAAGGCGCTGTACGACGCCGAGCAGCGCGGGGATCTACCCGCGGCGGCGACGCTCGCCAGCCTCGGCTGTGGCAACCCGACCGCGGTCGCGGAGCTGCGCGAGGGGGACACGGTGCTCGACCTCGGCTCGGGCGGTGGCATCGACGTGATCCTGTCGGCGAAACGCGTCGGGCCGACCGGCGTCGCCTACGGGCTCGACATGACCGACGAGATGCTGGCGCTCGCGCAGCGGAACGCGCGCGAGGCGGGCGTGACGAACGTGCACTTCCTGAAGGGCGTGATCGAGCAGGTGCCGCTGCCGGCGAACTCCGTCGACGTCGTCATCTCCAACTGCGTGATCAACCTCTCCGTCGACAAGCCGGCCGTCCTCACGGAGATCGCGCGCGTGTTGAAGCCGGGTGGTCGGATCGGGATCAGCGACGTCGTCGCCGAGGATCGGCTCTCACCGGAGGAGCGGGCGGAGCGGGGTAGCTACGTCGGCTGCATCGCCGGCGCGCTCTCGATGGGCGAATACGAGGCCGGGCTCGAGGCGGCGGGCTTCGAGCAGATCTCGGTCGAGTTCACGCACCAGGTAGCCGAGGGCATGCACGGTGCGATCGTGAAGGCGGTCAAGACGTACGCGCCGGAGCGCAAGGGCCTGCCGGTCGCGCAACCGGCCACGCAAGCCGGCTGCTGCTAAGGCTGGAGTAGGGAGCGATCGGTGAACGTCCTCTTCGTTTGCCTGCACAACGCCGGCCGCTCGCAGATGTCGGAGGCGCTCTTCACGCAGGCCGCGGACGGACGCCACCAGGCCCGCTCCGCAGGCACCGAGCCCGCGGAGCGTGTCCACCCAGCGGTGGTCGAGGCGATGCGCGAACCTGGCATCGACCTCTCGCACCGCCACCCGCGCAAGCTCGAGCGCGCGGACGCCGAGTGGGCCGACGTCGTCGTCACCATGGGCTGCGGCGACGCCTGCCCCTATATCCCCGGCAAGCGCTACATCGACTGGCAGCTAGCGGACCCAGCCGGACTCCCGCTCGACGAGGTGCGCGCCATGCGCGACGACATTGCCCAACGCATCGAGCGGCTTCTCGCGGACCTCCAGTGAGGACGGTGTGATTGCGGCGACGGTCGCTTAACTAGCCACGCAGGTCCAGGCGCCAGTCGTTGCAGGTCATGAAGTGCCCCTTCGGGAACTCGAACTCGCACGCCCCGAGCAGCTCGAAGTCGAGCTTGCTGCAGATCGCGTTCGAGGGCGCGTTGCCGACGTTCGGGAAGGCGTGCATGAAGCGGTGCTTCCCGGCGCGCTTGGCGAGCTCGATCGCCTGCGCGGTCGACGCCACGGCGATGCCGCGGCCCTGGAACTCCGGCACAACCATCCAGCCGATCTCGTAGACCTGCTGGTCGCGCCACTCCTTTGTCCAGAAACCGACCGAGCCGACGCCGGCGCCGCTCGCCACGTCGACGATCTTGAAGATCCGATCGCCGCCCTCGAGGCGCTCGTAGCGGCCCTGACGCTCGCGCAGCTTCTCCGGGCTCTCGGGGCCGCCGAGGTGCTCGGTCATGCGCGGGTCCCCCATCAGCCGCTCGAGCAGCGGCAGGTCGCCGCTGCTCCAGGGCACGAGGGTCACCGTCGCGCTCACTCCGCGCAGCCTAGTGCCGGGAGCCTTGCGCGTGGACCTCGGCTAGCGTGGCCGCGGTGGCGACGTTCGCGCTCATCCACGGAGGTGGCGGGAGCGCGTGGGACTGGCACCTGGTTGCGCCTGCGTTGCGCGCGCGCGGGCACGACGCCGTCGCGGTCGATCTCCCGAGCGAGGATGAGTCGGCCGGTTGGGAGGAGTACACCGACGCCGCCGTTCGGGCGGTCGGCGACCGTCGCGGAGTCGTGGTCGTGGGCCACTCGCTCGGCGGCTTTACGGCGCCGCTGGTCTGCGTTCGCATCCCCGTCGACCTCCTCGTCCTCGTTGCGGCGATGATTCCTTCGCCCAGGGAGCTCTTCGCGGATTGGTGGGCGAACGTCGGCTACGAGGAGAGCGGATACGACGATGTCTTCTACCACGACGTCCCTCCGCAGCTTGCGGCCGAGGCAAGGCGGAGAGAACGGCACGAGAGTTCAAAGGCGCTGCAGGAGCCGTGGCCCCTCGAGGCCTGGCCGGAGACGCCGACGAGGTACCTCCTGTGCCGCGGCGACCGCATGTTCCCGGCTGCGTGGGCGCGACGCCACGCCCGCGAGCGCCTCGGCGTCGAGCCCGACGAGATCGACGGCGGCCACTACATCAGCCTCAGCCGTCCGCTTGAGTTGGCCGCCCGGCTCGCCGCCTACGCCGCCGAGACTCAGTGAGCTTGCCGCTGTCGACGCTCGTTCGGCATGCCCGTCAAGGTCATTGCCCGCTCGTGAGCGCTGCTTCTCCGTTCACGTTCGCACGGCGCCGACCGCGCGGGCGAGCGCGAGCGCGATCAGGATGATCGCGCCGTTCACGGCGTCGATCCAGAACGTCGAGGTGTTCCGGAGCACGAGGACGTCGTTCACCATTCCGAGCAGGACGACGCCGGTGAACGCGCCGAGCATGCGGCCGCGCCCTCCTTCGAGCGCGATCCCGCCGATCACCGCGGCGGCGAACACCGTGAAGATCAGGTTGTTCCCCTGGTTCGCGGTCACGGTCAGCACCTGCCCGGCCGTCATCAGCCCGCCGATCGCCGCGAGCACGCCGGCGGCGCAGAAGACGCCGATGCGGATCCGGTCGACCTTGATCCCGGCCGCGCGCGCCGCCTCGAGGTTGCCGCCGATCGCGTAGATCGCGCGCCCCGTGCGGTGGTAGCGCAGGAACAGGCCCGCGATGAGGAAGACGGCGATCGTCGTCCACGCCGACAGCGGGAACCCGAGCCAGTACACGGAGCCGAGATACACGAACGAGTGGGGCATGTTGTACGCCGACTGCCCGCTCACGATCCCTTGCTGGATGCCCGCCAGCAGGATCAGCATCGCGAGCGTGAAGATGAACGCGTTGAAGCGCAGCTTCACGATCATCAAGCCGTTGAACAGCCCGACCACCCCGCCGAGCGCGAGCACGATCAGCAGCCCGACAGCCGGGCTCCACTGCGTGCCGAGACCGTGACCGTCCTTCGCGACGATCAGCCACGCTCCGACGAGCGGCGCGAGCCCGTAGATCGACTGCAGCGACAGGTCGAAGCTGCCGGTGAGGAGGATCAGCGTCTCGGCGACGACGACCATGACGAGCGCCGCCGATCTCTGCGCAGGGTTGCTGAAGTTCGAGGTTGTGAAGAACGCCGGGCTCGAGACGATGCCGACGACGAGCAGGACGCCGATCGCAGGCAGCAGCGCGAGCTCGCGCACGCGATCGAGCAGCACACGCACGGCCGCCCGAGAGACGTCGGGCGCGCGCTCAGCCGAACGGGCGACGGCTACGTCGGTCATGCCGCTGCCTCGAATCCCTCCGCGGCTGCGATCAGCGTCTGCCTGTCCCATGGCGGCCTCCTGAACTCGCGAACGATCCTCCCACGCCGGACGACGAGGACGCGCGTGCAGATGCGCAGCTCGTCGAGGTCGTCCGAGACGAGCAGCACCGCCGCGCCGTCGCGCCGGGCCTCGTCGACGATCGCGAGGAGCGCTTCCTTCGACGCCACGTCGACGCCGACGGTCGGCGACACCACGACGAGCAGCGACGGGTGCGACGCGAGCGCGCGGCCCACGACAACCTTCTGCTGGTTGCCGCCGCTCAGCTCCGCGACCGGCTGCTCAGGCCCCGAGGCAACGATCTGCAAGCGTTCCGCGAGCGCGCTCGCCGCCGTCGCGGCACGGCCGGCGCGGACGATCCCGTAGCGCGACAGCCGCTCGAGAATCGAGAGCACGAGGTTCTCGTGAACACCGAGCGTCGGCACGAAGCCGCGGGCGTGCCGGTCCTCGGGCACGTAGGCGACACCGCGGGCGATCGCACGATCGACCTTCCCCGTCTCGAGCGGCGCGCCGTCGACGAGGATCGATCCGCCCGCGGGTTTCAGGAGCCCGGCGACGGCGTCCGCGACGGCAACGGTTCCCGAGCCGCGGAGGCCGAAGAGCCCGACGCATTCGCGCCCGTGCACGTCGAACGTCACGCCGTCCGCGTCGCCGAACGCCGTGCGGACGGCGAGGTCGCGGACCGAAAGCCGCGTTTCCGCGACATCGACCGCGACGGCCTG
>JABFWJ010000021.1 GCA_013362295.1 Thermoleophilia bacterium | reverse complement strand
ATCGGGCGCGGCCCTCGCGCTCGCGCGCGAGAACGCCGAGGCGAACGACCTCGAGATCGAGCTGGTCGAAGGCGACCTGCTCACGGGTCTCGAAGGTCCGTTCGATCTCGTCGTCTCGAACCCGCCGTACGTCGATGCGAGCGAGCTCCAAAGCCTCCAGCCCGAGCTGGCCTGGGAGCCGCGCGCGGCCCTCGTCGACGCGGGACAGACGGCGCGCCTCGCCCGCGACGCGCGCGGCGTGCTCGAGGGCTGGCTGGTGCTCGAGGTGCACGAGGGCAGGGCTCGGTCTTGCGCCGCAGACCTCGCCACGCTCGGCTACGACCCGGTTAGCATCAAGCCGGATCTCGCGGGACGAGAACGAGTCGTGGAGGCGCGGTGGGCAGCGACGGCGGCGTCGTCGAACGAGCCATAGAGGCGGTCAAGGCCGGTCGTCCGGTCCTGCTGCCGACCGACACCGTCTACGGGCTCGTCACCTCTGCCTACCGCGAGGACTACGCCTCGCGCGTGTACGGGTTAAAGGGCCGCGCGGAGACGCAGCCGACCGCGCTCCTCGCGGCGACGCTCGAGTCGCTCCTGGAGTGCGTGCCCGAGCTGCGCGGACGCGCCGGCGTGATCGCGCGCACGCTGCTTCCGGGCCCGTTCACGCTGATTCTCCCGAATCCCGCCCGCCGGTTTCGCTGGCTGACGGGAATGCGGACCGACGCGATCGGCGTCCGCGTCCCCGTGCTGCCGGCCGTCTCGCGGGTGGTCGCCGATGCGGTCGGCTGCCTGCTGGCGACGAGCGCGAACGACCCGGGCGGGCCTGATCCGGCGACGCTCGACGACGTCCCGCCGCGCATCCGTGAAGCCTGCGCTGCGGAGGTCGACGTGGGGCCACTCCCGGGCACGCCGTCGACGGTGATCGACTTCACCCACAACGAGCCGTATGTGATCCGCGAGGGCGCAGGCCCCGCCGCGGACGCGCTCGCCCGGGTTCGGGCCGCGCTCGCCGCCTGACCCTCTAGAGTGCCCGGGATGGCCGTCGCGCAGCAGACGTTCGAGCAGCTGAAGACCGCGGGGCTCGCCGAGATCGACCCGGAGATCGCCGAGCTCCTCGGCCGCGAGGCCGACCGGCAGCGCGGCCAGATCGAGCTGATCGCGTCCGAGAACTTCACCTGGCCGAGCATCCTCGAGGCGATCGGCTCCGTGCCGACGAACAAGTACGCCGAGGGATATCCGGGCAACCGCTACTACGGCGGCTGCGAGATCGTGGACGAGATGGAAGAGCTCGCCCGCAACCGTGCAAAGGAGCTGTTCGGCGCGGAGCACGCGAACGTCCAGCCGCACGCGGGCGCGCAGGCGAACATGGCGGTCTACTTCGCGGCGCTCTCGCCGCGCGATCGTGTGCTCGGGCTCTCCCTCGACCATGGCGGGCATCTCACGCACGGGCTGAAGGTGAACTTCTCCGGGAAGCTCTACGAGTTCCACCACTACGGCGTCGCGCGCGAGACGATGATGGTCGACTACGACGACGTGCTCGCGCGCGCGAAGGAAGTGCGGCCGAGGCTGATCGTCTGCGGCGGCTCCGCCTATCCGCGCGCGGTCGAGGCGGACCGTTTCCGCGAGATCGCCGACGAGGTCGGCGCGCTCCTGATGTGCGATATGGCGCACTTCTCGGGCCTCGTCGCCGCAGGCCTGCATCCGAACCCGGTGCCGTACTGCGACTTCGTGACCTCGACCAGCCACAAGACGCTGGCCGGCCCGCGCGCGGGCTTCGTGCTCTGCCGCGAGGAGCATGCGTCGAAGGTCGACCGCGCGAACTTCCCCGGGATGCAGGGCGGGCCGCTGATGCACGCCGTCGCCGCCAAGGCGTCGTGCTTCCGCATCGCGATGACCGACGCGTTCACGGACTACCCGCGGCAGGTGCGCGCGAACGCCGACGCGCTCGCCGCGGGCCTCGTCGACGGCGGCTTCGACGTTCTGACCGGGGGCACCGACACGCACCTCGTGCAACTCGACCTGCGCGCGACCGACTGGACGGGGCTCGCTGCGCAGGAACGGCTCGAGGAATGCAAGCTCACGGCGAACCGCAATACGGTCCCGTTCGACGAGCGGCCGCCCAAGGTCGCCTCCGGCGTGCGCCTCGGCACTCCCGCCGCCACGATGCGCGGCTTCGACGAGCACGACTTCCGCGAGGTCGCGTCGATCATCGGCGGCGCGCTCCAGGACGATCCCGACGTGGAAGCGCTGCGCGCTCGCGCGCTTGCGCTCTGCGACGCGCGTCCGCTCTATCCGGGCTTCCGCGGATACACCTCGTACGCCGCTCCTTAGGTCGAACGGCCCGGCTCGTTACGATCGGGCAGGAATGCCGGTCACCGAGGTCACGCACCCGCTCGTCCAGCACAAGCTCTCCTACCTGCGTGACAAGAGCACGCCGACAGTGCACTTCCGCAAGCTCGTCGAGGAGGTGACGCTCCTCCTCACGTACGAGGCGACGAAGGACCTCCCGACCGAGGACGTCGAGATCGAGACGCCGCTCGAGCGCACGCCGGTGCCGCGCATCTCCGGGAAGAAGGTCGCCGTCTGCCCGATCCTGCGCGCCGGCCTCGGCATGCTCGACGGCGTCCTCACCCTCATCTCCGGCGCGCGTGTCGGCTTCATCGGCCTCTACCGCAACGAGGAGACGCTGCAACCGGTCGAGTACTACGTGAAGCTCCCGGCGGACGTCGCGGACCGGGACGTGATCCTGCTCGACCCGATGCTCGCCACGGGCAACTCGACGGCCCACGCGGTGCAGCTCGTGAAGGACGCCGGCGCGACAAGCGTCCGCCTGATCTCGATCATCGCGGCGCCCGAGGGCATCCGGAACATCCAGGAGAACCACAGGGACGTCCAGATCGTGGTCGCCGCGATCGATCGCGCGCTGAACGAGAAGGGGTACATCGTCCCGGGCCTCGGCGACGCGGGAGACCGGCTCTACGGGACGAAGTAACGTGCACCGATGGTCTGGCGCCAGCTGACCGACCACCTCGAGGTGCTCTACGGGGCGGCGGCCGCCCTCACGATCGTGCTCGTGTTGACGCCGGCGGTCGGGCGCAGTGCCCGCTACCTCCGCCTGGTCGACCGGCCGCAGGAGGGCGAACGGAACCGCGCGGCGATCCCGCGCCTCGGCGGGGTCGCGCTCTTCCTCGGCATCCTCGTGCCGTCACTCGCGTTCCTCCCGCTCGGCGGTGACCTGCGCGGCGTCGTGCTCGGCGCTGCAGTCGCGACGACCGTGGGCGCGATCGACGATTTCCGCCATCTGCACTGGTGGCAGAAGCTCGGCGGGCAGGCGTTCGCGGCCGCCATCCCGACGTGGTTCGGCGTCTACGTGCACGCGTTCACGTTCCCCGTCGTCGGCATCCACCAGCTGCCGTCGTGGGTGGGAGTTCCCATCACCGTGGTCGCGATCGTCGCCGTGATGAACATGGTCAACTTCCTCGACGGGCTCGACGGGCTCGCAGCGGGCGTCTGCGCGATCTCGGGCTTCACCTTCGCGGTGATCGAGCTCTCGCTGGGCCGGGCGGGCGCGGCCGTGCTGGCGGCGATCGTCTGTGGCGCCTGCCTCGGCTTCCTGCACCACAACTTCTACCCGGCGCGCATCTTCATGGGCGACTCGGGTGCGCTGCTGCTCGGGTTCACCCTCGCGGCCGTCTCCGTGCAAGGCCTGCTCAAGACGGCGGCCCTCGCGACGCTCGTGCTGCCGCTGCTCGTGCTCGCCGTCCCGGTGCTCGACACGTCGTTCGTCGTCGCGAAGCGACTGCGGAGCGGACAGCCGATCTATGTCGCCGACGCGCGCCATTTGCATCATCGCTTCATGCGCATCGGGTTCTCCGAGCGCCGCGCCGTCGTCTACCTCTGGACGTGGTGCGCGACGCTGGCGATCGCCGCGCTCTCCACGCGCTTCGCGCCTCCTCATCACCACGGCGACTGGAGCTTGACGAACGCCGCGATCGACACGGCCGCCGGACTGGTTGCGATCGCGTTCTCGCTGTACGTCGTCTACCTGCTCGAGATCGTGAAGCTCGCGCGGCCGAGCGCCCGCCGTCGCGACGCCGCGCGCAACGCCGCGTGAGCCGCGATCCAGCCCGGCGCCCCGTGGACGCCGCCGCCCGGGTGTGCCGACATCGACGCGAGGTAGACGCCGTCGCCGATCCTCGGACGGCCGTAGCGCGGACGGAGCACGAGCTGCCGTCGCGCGGTCCCGCCGTTCACGCTTCCCGGCGGCAGGTGCTGTACGTGACGACCGCGGATCAGTGCCCGGAAGCCGGGTGCGAACCGCTCGACGTGGGCCTCGATCGCGGCGGCGTCGGGCAGGCTGCGCGAGTAGGCCCACGCCGTCTCCTTGCCGGCGGGGGCGCGCGTCGGGTCTGCCGTCGAGTACTGCCCGAACAGGACGAATGAGGACGCGTCGCCGAGGTGGACGACCGGGGCCTGCCGCGCGTCCTCCGCCGCCCAGGGCACGACGCCGTCGAGCGTCCAGTCCACCTTCACGACCGCCGGGTCGCGTGGGAGGGAGAACGAGCGCCCGATCAGGCGGCCGGCCTCCCACGCGTCGACCGCGAGCAGCACGGCGCGTGCGCGCGGCAGGCGTTCGACACGTTCTCCGAGGCGCAGCTCGACGCCGCGCGCGATCGCGCGCGCGACGAGCGCATCGGTCAACCGGCCGGCGCCTCCTTCGAGGCAGGGGTAGCCGTGCTTCTGCGCGAACGCGGTCAGCAGCAACCCGAAGGCGCGGCCGCGGAGCGAGTGCGGGGGGAGGTCGGTGTGGAGCGTGTTGCCGAGCACGATGCGTTCGTCGACCACGCGCACGGGTCGCAACCGCGGCAGCGCCGCCGCCGCTGC
>JABFWJ010000161.1 GCA_013362295.1 Thermoleophilia bacterium | reverse complement strand
TGGGGCGCACAGAAGTACGTCCACGTGCCCTTGGTCAGCGTGACCGTCACGGTTCTCGAGGCTGTCGCGCCGACCGACGAGAGCGACCGGGTCGAACCCGGGCCCCGCAGCACGAAGTTGTGCTGGGCAGAGCGGTCGGAGACTACTAGGCGATACGTGCCTTGCTTGAGGGTCGTGACCTTGTGTCCACCCTGCGTGAGGTTGATCGTGAAGCCGGGGCCCACCGTCCCCTGGAGCGTCGTGAGGTTCGCCCCGCCGAAACCGGTCGCGACGCTCACGAGCCCTGCAAGAGAGGCCGCTGCTGCGGCCAGTAGCGTCTTGCTTCTCAACATGTTTCCCCCTTCGTTGCCCGTACGGCGGCGCAGTATACACGCAATACTTGCGCAACAATTCTTCGGTAGCGGGCGGTCAGGGGTCGTTCAGGAACGGAGCTCGAGCATCCCGAGCTCCAGCAGCTCCTGGAGATCTTCGAGCGTGGAACGGCGCGGCGGCATGCGCGCGCGATCGATCGCCTCCCCGACCGTGGCCCGGCCGTCGAGCTCGACGAGGACGTCCACGGTCTCGTCGTCGACCTCCAGCTCGGGCCACGTTCCCGCCTCGAGCACGACCCGCGCGCCGTCCTCGCCGACGGACTGCTCGATCCGTGCGTCCTCCGCCAGCGCGAGCCGCTCCCCGAGCAGCTCCTGCGGATCGTCGAGCTCGGCGACGAGCGCGAGCGCCTCGAACACGCGCTCGACCTGGTCGCTCGCGTATTCGAGCTCGTCCTCGTCTGCGGAGTCGGTGCGGATCATGTGCACGTCGCCGCTACGCCTGTGCATGAGGACCGCACCTTCGGTGATCCAGCCGACGCCGAGCTCCTCGAAGTACGCCGTCCAGCGGTCGAGCGCCGCGCCGTAGTCCTCGGGATCGTCGGAGAGGTGCTCGTTCCACCCTGCAGCGTGGTCGAGCGGGTCGGCGCCGCTAAGGCCGATCACCCAGGAGTCGCAGTCGTTGTCGGCGAGCCAGCGCTCGACGCGCACGTCCTGGCTCTCCTCGGACTCGGCGAGCCAGCTGACGAGCATGCACGCGAAGCCGCCGTCGTTCAGATACCGGGGCGCCTGCGTGACCACCGTCTGGGAGAGCTGGTCGGCCTCGAAGCCGGAGGCGTCTCGGTACTGCCAGCGGTCCTCGGGCGACACGACGTACGGCGCGTTGCACGTGATCAGGTCGAACGTCTCACCGGCGACGGGCTCGAAGAGGCTGCCGAGCCTCACCTCGACGTTGTCGATGCCGTTCAGCGCGGCGTTGAGCGAGGTGAACGCGACTGCCCGCGGGTTGAGGTCGGTCGCGACGACGTGGCGGCTGTGGCGCGACGCGAGCAGCGCCTGCGCGCCGCTGCCGGTGCCGATGTCGAGTGCGCGGCCGAAGCGACGGCGCGGCGTGAGCGCCGCGAGCCACGACGCGGTCGGCGTATAACTGGCGACGTACCCGTGCGGGTCGTCGTCGCCGACGGCGAAGCCGTCGAACGACATCAGGAGCCCTTCCGCCGGCACGACGCGTCCGCGCGGCACGATCCGGTCGCCGTCCGCGCGTGCGATCTGCGTCGTCAGCAGCGCGTCGAGGCCCTCGTCGCCGAGCGCCGCCACGGCGTCGTCGCGGGTGATCGCGATCTGCAGGAGGAGCAGCCGCGCGGCGTCGCCGAGCGGCGAGTCGGGTAGCCGGCGGTCGAAGACGGCGACGTCGGAGAGACCGGCCGCGGGCCCGTCCTCGCCGAGCAGGTTGACGATCGACTCCTCGTTGTAGCGAAGCGCGCGCAGCGCGCGGCCGAGCGCCGCCCCCGCGCGCGCGTCCGGAACGGGATCCCAGATCTCGGCGATCGTGCATCCTGCCTGCTCGCGTCTCGGGTCGCGCCAGGTGGCGCACGCCCCGCGGCTGCTCCGGCGCACGCCTGGACGTTCGACCAGGATTGCCGCCTCTGCTTGGCTTGCGCGCGTTTTTTCGGCCGTTTAGGCGGCTCTTAGTCAGACAATTGCAAGGTGCATCGTGCTGTTCTTCGTGTGGGCGGTGTCGGGCCCGCATGCCTGCCGCGGTTCGCCGCCGCCCCGTTCTTTCCTAGGGCGCTGCGACTTGGGTTCCCCTCCCTGGTGGTCGCAGCGCCCTACTTGTTCTCGACGCGACATGTCCGCGCGCAAGGGCGCCGGCGCGTGGCAAGCTCGCAGCACCGACCCGGAGGAGTGCGAGATGACCCACGTCGCGGCCGACGACCGCTACCAGCAGATGCCGTACCGCCGCAGCGGTCGCTGGGGGCTGAAGCTGCCCGCGATCTCACTCGGGCTCTGGCACAACTTCGGCGGCGACCGGCCGCTCGAGACGTCCCGCGCGATCCTGCGCCGCGCGTTCGACCGCGGCGTCACGCACTTCGACCTCGCGAACAACTACGGGCCGCCGTACGGGTCGGCCGAAGAGAGCTTCGGGATCCTGTTCGCGCAGGACTTCCGCCCGTACCGCGACGAGCTCGTGATCTCGACGAAGGCCGGCTACGACATGTGGGCAGGCCCGTACGGCGAGTGGGGCTCGCGCAAGTACCTGCTCGCCTCGCTCGACCAGTCGCTGAGGCGCATGGGGCTCGACTACGTCGACATCTTCTACTCGCACCGATTCGATCCCGATACGCCGCTCGAGGAGACGATGGGCGCGCTGCAGACCGCGGTGCACCAGGGGAAGGCGCTATACGTCGGCATCTCGTCGTACTCCGCGGAAAAGACGCGCGAGGCGGCCGAGCTCCTGCGGAGCCTCGGCACGCCGCTCCTGATCCACCAGCCGTCGTACTCGCTCCTGAACAGATGGATCGAACCGGAGCTACTCGACGCGCTCGAAGAGGTCGGGTCGGGCTGCATCACGTTCTCCCCGCTCGCGCAGGGGATGCTCACCGACAAGTACCTGAACGGCATCCCGGAAGGCTCGCGCGCGAGCCGGAACACGTCGCTCTCGCCGGACCTGCTGACCGACGAGGCGCTGGAGAAGATCCGCGCGCTGAACGAGATCGCCCGCCGGCGCGGGCAATCGCTCGCGCAGATGGCGCTCGCCTGGACGCTCCGCGACCCGCGCGTGACGTCGACGCTGATCGGCGCCTCGAGCGTCGAGCAGCTCGACGACTCGCTCGGCGCGCTGCGCAACCTGAGCTTCTCCGACGACGAGCTCGCCGAGATCGATCGCTACGCGACTGAGAGCGACATCAACATCTGGCAGCGCTCGAGCAGCGAGTGACAGTCAGATGGTCGCGAGCGTGGGGCGCGCGCCCCCGGCGATGATCCGCTCGTAGGCGCGGCGGACGGGCGAGTCGGGATCGGGGACCTGCGTCTGGCGGCGGTTCTGCTCCGCGATGAACTTGTCCAGTGCGCGGACTGCCTGCCCGAAGCTCCGACCATCACCCATGCCCCAGTCGTCGGGCGTAGGACCTCTGGACCTGATCCCTGGGACGAGGGAGTACACCGCTCGGGCGGGTCACCACAAAAGGGGACGCAACTTCGTGCGTTCCTCGTACATTCAGAGCCTGCGGTTTTGAGTCAGGGCCCTCTGCGGCGAGACAGCTTGTCCGTTTCGAACTGAGGAGACTCGATCGCAATGCTCGCTCCGGAACAATTCTTTTCCTGGGACGCGTGGGAGAACAAGGCAATCGCACGTCTCGTTCCCGCCCTCGACGAGGCGGTCTCGTCAGGCCGCCCGATCGCCGTCGAGCGGTTCACGACGTCGCTCACCGACCGTGAGGTGGTCGCGCTCGCCATCGACCTCTGCAAGCGCGCCGACACGAATGTCGCCGTGCTCGCCGGCGGGCCCGAGAAGGTGCTCACGTTCGTTCCGCTGTTCACCACGCTCTTCAGGCCGCCGAAAAGCCGCACCGCTCCGACCCGCGAGGAGATCTATGCCCAGGTCGGGCTCGTCGGGGCCGGCGCCGCGCGCGAGGTCGTCATCTAGGGCGACCTATTCTCTGCGCGGATGACCGCGCTCGAGGGCATCTCCGTCGTCGACCTGTCGCGTGTCCTGGCCGGCCCGCTCGTCGCGATGACGCTGGGCGATCTCGGTGCCGACGTCGTCAAGGTCGAGGCACCGGGCGGCGACGACACGAGGCGGTGGCTTCCGCCGGCCGACGCGCAAGGCCGGGCGGCGTACCACCACGCCGCGAATCGCAACAAGCGCTCGGTCGTGCTCGACCTCCGGCTCGAGCCGGAGCGCGCGCTCGCGCGGCGGCTGTGCGAGCGCGCGGACGTGGTCGTCTCCAACTTCAAGCCCGGGACGCTCGAGCGCTTCGGGCTCGACTACGAGCGCATCGCCGCCCGGAACGGCAACGTCGTCTACTGCGAGATCAGCGGCTTCGGCGAGCGCGGCGGGCGCACCATGCCCGGGTACGACCCGCTCGTCCAGGCGCTCGGCGGGCTGATGAGCGTCACCGGGCCGCCCGGCCTGCCGTCGAAAGCCGGCGTCGCGATCGTCGATGTCGTGACCGCGCTGTACGCGACGGTTGCCGTGCTCGCCGCGCTGTACGCGCGGCGCGAGCTCGGCCGCGGCCAGCGCGTGACGATCGACCTGCTGCACGCGAACCTGGCGATGCTCGCGAACCAGTCGGCCGGCTGGCTCGCAAGCGGCGAGACGCCGAGCGCGCTGGGCAACGTCCACCCGAGCATCGAGCCCTTCGCGACCTACAACGCTGCGGACGGCGAGCTGATGATCGGCGCCGGCAACGACGCGCAGTTCGCGCGCCTCGCCGCCGCGATCGGCGCGCCCGAGCTCGCCGTCGACCGCCGGTTCGACACGAACGAGCGCCGCGTCGCGAACCGCGCCGAGCTGCGCAGCGCGCTCGAGCGGCGTCTCCGGAGCCGCACCCGCGCCGTGTGGC
>JABFWJ010000370.1 GCA_013362295.1 Thermoleophilia bacterium | reverse complement strand
CGGTCCGCGTCGAAGGCGACGGCTCGCTCGTCCGTGCCGCGCGGATCGTCGAGCTGCGGCCCGTCGCGAACATCGCAGCGGGCGAGTTCGAGCACGCGCTCGGCGCCGTGGTGCGCGAGGGCGATCCCGTGCCGCCGGCCGACGTGTACGTCGTCCGCGACGCGCACCGCCACCAATGGATGCGCGCCGCCGCCGACGTCGAAGGCGCGATCGTGGTCGAGACCGGCCTGCCGGTCTGGCGCCCGACGCGCGCCCGCGGCTACATCGCGGCATTCGGCGGCAGCCGCGCGTCGCTCGAGGCGGTCTCGGAGGTGCTGTCATGAGCTCACATCTGGAGCAGGAGCTGCGCGAGCAGCCGGAGGCGCTCGCGCGGCTGATCGACAAGCAACGCGGCTACGCGGAGCAGGTACGGCCGCTCTTCCGGCGGGACGACGTGCAGTACATCCTGATCGCGTCACGCGGCAGCTCCGGAAACGCGGCGCGCTACGCGCAGTACCTGCTCGGACGCGCGCACCGCGTTCCGGTCGCGTTCGCGACGCCGTCGCTCTTCACGCTCTACGGCCAGCCGCCGCGGCTCGACGGCGCGCTCGTGATCGGCATCTCGCAGTCGGGGAAGTCGCCCGACGTCGTCGAGGTCGTCGCCGAGGCGCGCCGGCAGGGTCGGCCGACCGTCGCGCTCACCAACGACCCGTCGTCGCCGCTCGGGCAGGCGGCGGACGGCGTGCTGAAGCTCGAAGCGGGAGACGAGCAGGCGGTCGCCGCGACGAAGACGTACGTCAACTCGCTCGGCGCCGTCGCGCTGCTGTTCGCGACGACGACCGCAGATTCGCGGGCCTTCGACGAGCTCGAGCGTGCACCGGAGCAGGTCGCCCGCCAGCTCGACCGCTCGTGGCTGGACCTGACCGAGCTCGACCGGCTCGGCGAGGTCGAGGGCGGCACCGTGCTGGCGCGCGGCATCAACTACTGCACGTCGTTCGAGATCGCCCTGAAGATCCGCGAGCTCTCCGGGCTGCTCTTCGAGTCCTACTCGGCGGCCGATCTGATGCACGGGCCGGTCGCCGCGATCGCGCCCGGCTGGCCGGTGGTGGCGATCGCGCCGCCGGGCCCGGCGTTCGCCGCGATGGTCGAGGCGTTCGACTCGGTGACGGCTCGCGGAGCGCGCACCGTGGTCATCTCGGAGGACGAGCGGCTGCGCGCGCGCAGCGAGATCGGCCTGCCCCTGCTGCCCGGCGTGCCGGAATGGCTGAGCCCGCTCGTCGCCGTCGTCCCGGGCCAGCTCGCAGCGATGCGGCTCGCCCAGCTGCGCGGCATCGACCTCGACCAGCCGCTCGGTCTCTCGAAGGTCACGCTCACGCGCTAGCCTTCCGCCCCCGTGACGGTCGTCGAGGGACAGCGCCGCTTCGCCGCGCCTCCGGAGCGCGTCTTCGCGCTGCTCGTCGATCCCGACGTCGTTGCGTCGGCGCTGCCCGCGGTGCGCGGGCACACGGTGATCGACGCGGATCACTGGATCGCGAAGGTGAAGCCCCCGTTGCCGCTTGCGCCGAGCATCACGATTCGCTTCGACGTGCTCGACCGCCGCCCGCCCGAGCACGCGGCGCTGCACGCGCACGGCGGCGGCGCCGACGTGACGTCGACCTTCGAGCTCACGCCCGACGGCGACGGGACGTTGATGCGCTACCGCACGGAGATCAAGCTCTCGGGCCTGCTGTCGCACGTGGGCGGACCCGGGCTCCACGCCGTCGCGCAGCGGCAGGCCGCGCGCACGCTCGACGCCGTCGAGGCCTCGGTCTAGACGCCGTCGGCGACTTCCGCGTGGCGCTCGGCCACGCAGACCCGCATCCAGTGCTCGGCGCGCTCGAGGATCCGCTCCTCGATCGCCGAGCGCTCGCCGGGATCGGCGGGCACGCGGTCCGAAGAGACCTCGATCCGCACCTGGTGCACCGATGCCTCGACGTGCGAGTCGATCTCGTGCCGCTCCTCCGAGATGATCGAGACCTCGACGACCTCGTCGAGCAGCCACTCGGCGAGCCGATCGATCTCCGCGGGGGTCGCCTCCCGGCCCGCGAAGATGCCGAAGTTGACCAGCACCTCGATCGCCGGCGGCTCGTGCTTCCGGACGGTGAATGCCATGGTCGGATCCATCAAGGGTTCAACGAGGAAGGCCGGATTCGAGATTCGTTTCATCTCTCACGAGGCTCCCACCGGAAGCCGCGAATCGCAGCAGCCAAGCCGATTGCGGCCCAGACCAGGACGACCGCGATCGCGCCCGGATCGGCCCAGAGGTGGTGATGGTGCACCATCACGTCCCGCGTCAGCTTCGTGTAATAGGTGAGCGGGAGCACCTCGGCGATCGCGCGCAGGAAGGACGGGTAGCCCTTCGGCGAGAGGAAGGTTCCGGAGATGATCGCCATCGGCAGGTAGACGAAGTTCACGACCGCCGACGAGCCCTCCGCCGAGCGCACGTAGCCCGTGAGCCCGAGCCCCATCGCGGCGAACGCGATCGCGCCGAGGACGAGCACGACGAGCAGCGAGAACGGCCGGTTCGGAATCCCGACGGAGAAGAGCAGGCGGCCGATCACGATGATCAGCGCCGCCTCGATCAGGAAGACGAGGAACGTCGAGACCAGCACCGCAACGAGGTACGTCCACGGCGGGAGCGGCGTCGCGCGAATCCGCTTCAGGACACCGCCTTCGCGCCGGATCACCATCGTGATCGCGAGTCCCGCGAACGCCGTCGAGGCGACGCCGTAGCCGATCATCCCGGCCTCGAGGAACGGCGCGGCGCGGAGATGCTCCTCCTTGATCGTGCTGTCGCCGTAGATCGAGCCGAAGACCAGGAAGAAGATGATCGGCAGGAGGAACGTGAAGAAGGCCGCTTCCCGATTGCGCCAGAACAGGAGTTGCTCGGTCCGCACCTCGTGGACGAACAACCTCACTCCGCGGTCAGCTCCAGGTAGATGTCCTCGAGCGTCGGGCGCCGCACCTCGAGCCCATCGAGCTCTTCGCCGCGCTCGATCGCCGCGGCCGTCAGCTCGTTGAGGCGACGCGTAGGGTCGGTCGTGCGCTCGACGATCTCGGCGCCGTCGCGCCGGTAGCGGATCTCCGTCTCGACTGCGCCCCCGGTCAGCTCGGACGGCGTCCCCTCGCGCACGATCACACCGTCCCGGAGCACCGCGACCCGGTCGGCGAGCTGCTCGGCCTCGTCCAGGTAGTGCGTCGTGAGCAGGATCGTCTTGCCGAGCTCGCGCAGGCCGCGCACCGTCTCCCAGGCCGTGCGCCGCGCGCCGGGATCGAAGCCGGTGGTCGGCTCGTCGAGGAAGATCAGGTCGGGATCGCCGACGAGCGCGATCCCGAGGTCGAGGCGCCGCTGCTGCCCGCCCGAGAGCTTCCGGACGCGGACGTCCCGCTTGTCGGTCAGGCCGACCAGCTCGACCACCTCGTCGGGCTTGCGCGGCTCGGTGTAGTAGCCCGCGAACACGCGCAGGCTCTCGATCACGGTCAGGTTGGGGTAGAGCGACGAGGACTGGAGCATCACGCCGATCCGCTCGCGCCACTCGGAGCCTGCGCGCTGCGGGTCGGCGCCAAGCACCTCGACCGTGCCGGCATCGCGCTCGCGGTATCCCTCCAGGATCTCGACCGTCGTCGTCTTGCCCGCGCCGTTCGGGCCGAGCAGGCCGAAGACCTCTCCCGGGCGAATCGTGAAGTCGATGCCGCGGACGGCCTGGAGATCGCCGTAGTTCTTGCGCAGCCCCTCGACCGTGACCGCGGTCATAGGTCCACGGCGTAGACCGCGCCGGCCGTGAACGGAATGTCGCGGCCGGTGAGCTCGAGGACGATCGCGCTGCAGTCGGGCTGGTGGGCGACGGCGACCACCGTCTCGCCTCGCCCGGCGATCGCGGCCTTGATGTCGTCGGCCGTCGCGCCCGGCGCGAGGCGCTCGTCGGGCTCCGCCTCGATCTCGGCCGCGCGGGCGATCTGCTCGGCGGTCTCGCGGGCGCGGAGGAGGGGGCTCGAGAGGACGGCGTCCGGGTGCTCGCCCGCGAGCTTCTCACCCAGCGCGCGCGCGACGGCGCGGCCGCCCTCGGTCAGCGGGCGCAGCTCGTCGGGGTCGCCGGGCGCGGCCTCGGCGTGGCGGACGAGAAAGAGGCGCACGGCGCCCTAGCGTAGTCGGGCCGCGACCTCGCCGAGGACGGCCACCATCTCGACGTCGTCGTGCATCAGGTGCTGGAGCATTGCGCGCTCGACGCCGACCCGCTCGTAGGCGCGGAGCTGCTCGACCACCTCGTCGATCGTGCCGGAGATCGGGGGCGGGCTCCGATGCCGTTCGAGCCGGCGTTGCAGCTCCTCTGCGGTGCGGGCGACGGCACAGCCGATCATCATCGAGTAGCGCAAAGGCTCACGGCCCGCCGCGCGCGCAGCGCGGTCGAGGGTCTGCTTGCGCTCGCGGGCCTCCTCGACGGTCGGGAAGACGGTGTTGTACTCGTCGGCCCAGCGCACGGCGGCGCGCACCGTGCGCGGCCTGGCGGTCCCCCCGATGATGATCGGCGGGCGCGGCTGCTGCATCGGCTTCGGCCAGACGTCGTCGGCGCTCGTCCAGTGACGGACGATCTGCTCGAGCTGCCGGTCGAGCTCGTCCAGCCGTTCGCGGGTCGTCATGAAGTCGAACCCGTACGTCGCGTGCTCGGCCTCGAACCAGCCGGCGCCGATCCCCAGCTCGACGCGGCCGTTCGAGATGTGGTCGACGGTGACGACGCTCTTGGCGAGCACCGCCGCCGGACGGAACGTGACCGGCGAGACCATCGTGCCGAGACGGAGCCGCTCGGTTCTCGCCGCGAGCCCGGCCAGTACCGTCCAGGCATCGAGCGAGCCGGCCGGATCGTCGTTCTGCATCGAGCGGTAGT
>JABFWJ010000353.1 GCA_013362295.1 Thermoleophilia bacterium | reverse complement strand
CACACTGGAAGACCGCGACCTTCCTTTGGCTTGCCTTCGTGGCGGCGGCCGTCGTTGCCGGCTCGATGGCGGGGAAGAAGAACCTGAGCGATTCCGAGAATGCGACGGGCGAGACCGCGCGTGCGGAGGCGATCCTCGCGCACGCGGGTTTCGCCAAGCCAGCCTCGGAGAGCGTGCTGGTCCAGTCGCGGACGCAAACGGCGGCGAGCCCGTCGTTCGGGCGTGAGGTTCGGACCGTTGTGGGCCGCCTGCGGAGGCAGCCCCAGATCACGAATGTCCGCCGCACCCATACCTCACGCGACCGGCATTCGGTGCTGGTCGAGTTCGACATGCGCGGTGACGCGGGCTCGGCGCTCGACCGCGTCCAGCCGGTGCTCGACACCGTCTCCGCGCTCCAGCGGTCGGCGCCGGCGTTCACCGTCGCCGAGTTCGGCTCCGCGAGCGTCAACCACCAGGCCGGCGAGCAGATCAACAAGGATCTGTCGAAAGCCGAGCAGCTCTCGCTGCCGATCACATTCGCGATCCTCCTGCTCGCCTTCGGCGCGTTCGTCGCCGCAGGCCTGCCGGTGCTCCTCGCGCTCTCGGCGGTGCTGGCGGCGATCGGCCTCAACTCGCTCACGAGCCACGTCTGGCACACGGCGGACGCCGCGGCGTCCGTGATCCTGCTCATCGGGATGGCCGTGGGCATCGACTACTCGCTCTTCTACGTGAAGCGCGAGCGTGAAGAGCGGCGGCGCGGTCACGGCGACGACGCCCTCGTCCGTGCGGCCGGCACCTCCGGTATGGCGGTGCTCGTCTCGGGCGGCACGGTGCTGATCGCGATGGCCGGCATGCTGCTCTCCGGCTCGAAGATCTTCACCGCGCTCGGAATCGCCTCGATGCTCGTCGTGGCGGCCGCGGTGATCGGATCGTTGACCGTGCTGCCCGCGCTGCTCGGAAAGCTCGGCGACCGGATCGACCGTGGCGTCCTCGGGGTCCTCGCGGCGGCCGTGAGGGTGAAGCGCCTGGCGCGCCTGCGCGACCGGCGCACCCTGATCCAGCGTGCGAAGGGCGAACGGGAGACGTCGCGGGTGTGGGACCTCCTGCTCCGGCCGGTGCTCCGCCATCCGTGGGTGTCGGCGGCCGCTTCGACCTGGGTGCTCGTGCTGCTGGCTCTACCGGCGGTGTCGATGCACACGAAGCTGATCGGCCTCGCCGACATGTCGAAGAGCATCCCGGTGATCGGGGCTTACGACGAGATCGACCGTGCGTTCCCCGGCACGCAGGTGCCGGCGCGGGTCGTCGTTCGCGCGACCGACGTCGACGCTCCCGCCGTGCGCGCGGCGATCGGACGCCTCCGCCGCGAAGCGGTCGCGACCCGGCTCGTGCAAGAGCCCGTGACCGTGGAAGTCAATCCGGCGCACACGGTCGCGCGCGTCGACCTGCCGTTGCGCGGCAACGGCTACGACGCGTCGTCGAACCGCGCGATCCGCACGCTTCGCGGCGACGTCATGCCGCGCGCCTTCGCGAGCGTGCCCGGGCTCGAGTACGCGGTGACGGGCGAGACCGCCGGGAACGCGGACTTCAACACGACGATGAAGCACCGGTTCCCGTACGTATTCGCGTTCGTGCTCGGGCTCGCGTTCCTGCTCCTGCTCGTCACGTTCCGGTCGATACTCGTCCCGCTGACGGCGATCGTCCTCAACCTGCTCTCGGTCGGCGCGTCGTACGGCGTGCTCGTCTGGATCTTCCAGAAGGGCCACCTGGAGGGGCCGCTCGGGTTCCACTCGAACGGCGGTGTCGTCACGTGGTTGCCGCTGTTCCTGTTCGCGGTGCTCTTCGCGCTGTCGATGGACTACCACGTCTTCATCGTCACGCGCATCAAGGAGCTCGTGGACGGCGGGATGTCGACCGAGGAGGCGGTCGCCACGGGCATCCGGACGACGGCGAGCACGGTCACTTCGGCCGCGATGGTCATGGTTGCCGTGTTCGCGATCTTCGCGTCGCTCAGCTCGCTCGACATCAAGCAGATGGGCGTTGGGCTCGCGGTCGCCGTGCTGCTGGATGCGACGATCATCCGTGGGGTGCTGCTCCCCTCGACGATGAAGCTGCTGGGCCGGGCCAACTGGTACCTGCCGCGCGTGCTGCGCTGGCTGCCCCATTGGCGGCTCGAGCCCGCCGTGGCGGCGACGGAGCTGACCCGGTGACGTTCCTGCTCGCACCGCTGAGGAAGGCGGCGACCTACCGGTCGCTGCTCTTCCTCGGCTCGGCGCTTCTGACGGGCTCGCTGGCCTTCGCCGTGCTGCTCGCAGGCTGGATCGCTGTCGTCGGCTTCGCAGTCACGCCGCTCGTCGTGCCGGTGCTGATCGGGGTCCGCGCCGCGGTCGGGTTCCTGGCGCGGCGTGAGTCGGTGCTCGCGCGTGACCTGCTGGGCGTCGACGCACGCGGCGGCCGGCTGCAATCCGGCGGGACGGGCTTCTGGGGCCGCGGGAAGGCGGTCGCGACCGACCCGGCGTTCTGGCGCGAGCAGGCCTACCTGATGCTGCGCACGATCGTCGGTTGGCCGCTCGCCGTTTCGCTGCTCGCGCTCCTCGCGGCGTCGCTCTGGCTGATCGGGCTGCCGGTCTCCTACCGACTCGTGAACGAGGACGTTGGCTCGTGGCACATCGACACCCTGCAGAAGGCCGTCCTGCTGGCGCCGGCCGGCGTCGTCGGTCTCGTGCTCGCACTGAACCTCACACGTCCGCTGGCCGCCGCCTGGGTGCGCCTCGCCGTCCCGCTCCTGCGCGCTGACGACGGGCTGCGCGCAGTGGACGCCGCCCGGCTTCGCCGGCGCGCCCTCGCCGTGCACGCGGCTGCGACCGTGGTCGCGAACACGGTCGCTCTGATCGTGTGGGGCGCCGTCGGTGGGTCGTTCTGGCCGGGCTGGGTGCTCGTCGGCACGGGGCTCGCGCTCGCCCTGCACGCGTGGATCTCGTACGCGCTGGGGTGCGAGGATTGGCGCCGCCGCCGTGGCATCGCGCCGTTTGCGCTCCACGCGGGCGTCTCGGCAACCCTGCTCGTGAGCTACGTGCTCATGTGGCTGCTGTCGGGCCGCGGCTACTTCTGGCCGCTGTGGCCGTTCCTCGCGTTCGGGCTCGTGCTGGGCGCCCACGGGTACGTCCTGTACGGGCGCGGTCCGGCGTGGGCGGCGCTGCAGGATCGGATCGACACGCTCGAGACGACGCGGGCGGGTGCGGTCGACGTGCAGGAAGCCGAGCTGCGGCGGATCGAGCGCGACCTGCACGATGGCGCGCAGGCGCGTCTCGTCGCGCTCGGGATGAACCTCGGCATGGCCGAGAGCAAACTCGCCGCCGACCCGGCGGCCGCGCGCGCGCTCGTCACGGAGGCACGGCGGGGGCTCGAGGAGGCGTTGCGGGACCTGCGCGATCTCGCGCGCGGCATCCATCCGCCGGTTCTGACAGACCGCGGGCTGGAGGCGGCGATCTCCGCGCTCGGCGACCGGAGCGCGATCCCGGTGCACGTCTCCGCGTCGGTTCCAGACCGTCCGCCGGCGGCGGTCGAGTCGGCTGCCTACTTCGTGGCAGCCGAGGCGCTCGCGAACGCGGCCAAGCATGCGGAGGCAACGCGGATCGACGTCCGCATCGTGCGCGACCCGTCGACCCTCGTGCTCGAGGTCGCCGACGACGGCCTCGGGGGCGCGGATCCGGGAGGGTCCGGCCTGACGGGCCTCCGACGCCGGGTCGAGGCGCTCGACGGGAAGCTGACCGTCGCGAGCCGGCCGGGGGCGGGGACGACGCTGCGCGCGGAGCTGCCGTGCGCGTTCTGATCGCCGAGGACCTGGCACTGCTTCGCGACGGCCTGACGCGCCTGTTGCGCGACAACGACTTCGAGGTGGTCGACGCCGTTGCCGACGGCGACGCGCTTGTCCGCGCCGCGGGGCGCGAGCGGCCCGACATCGCGATCGTCGACATCCGGCTGCCGCCGACCTTCCGCGACGAGGGCCTGCGTGCCGCGCTCGAGCTGCGGTCGTCGCTGCCGGAGATGGCGATCCTCGTCGTCTCGCAGTACGTCGAGCACGCCTACGCGACCGAGCTGCTTGCCGCGGGCGGCGGCGGCGTCGGCTACCTGTTGAAGGACCGGATCATGAACGTCGACGAGTTCGTCGACGCCGTCAGGCGCGTGGCCGAAGGCGGGACGGCGCTCGATCCCGAGGTCGTCGCACAACTGTTCTCACGCCGTCGGGCGAAGGGCCCGCTGCAGCGGTTGACACCTCGCGAGCTGGAGGTCCTCGGGCTGATGGCCGAGGGACGGTCGAACGCCGCCATCGCGTCGGCGCTCGTCCTGACGGTCGGCGCGGTCGAAAAGCACATCGCGGGCATCTTCGCGAAGCTGCAGCTTCCGCAGACGGCGAGCGACCATCGCCGCGTGCTGGCAGTGCTCGCCTATCTGCAGCAGGACTGAGCTGTCACATGCCGGGCACGTCGAGGAACTCGAACACCTCGATCGACGCACCGCCCGGTGTCTGGAAGTGAGGGTGGCCCTCGAGGAGCTTCATCGCGTCGTTCTGCGACTCGGCCTGCAGGATCGAGAACCCCGTCACGTCGGCCTGGGCCGATCCGCCCCCGACGCTCTTCCCGTCGGCGAGCGGAGCGCCGAGATCGACGACGCGCTTCCCGCTCGACCCGCCCACGCGCCCCACGCATCCATCCCCGCTTGCATCTGCTCGGGCGTCAATTTTCTTCGCGACCCCGCCCCGTGAGTCTACGGTGTCCTCGTGGACGAAAAGGTGAATCTGGATGCTGCATCGGCGCACATCGACGTGCCGTTCCGCCCGCTGATCGTCGGCACGCTCAACGACTACAAGCTGATGGTCGTCAAGGTCGCCGGCGAGTTCGTCTGGCACAAGCACGACGACACGGACGAGTTCTTCCTCGTCCTCGAGGGCCGGCTGACG
>JABFWJ010000448.1 GCA_013362295.1 Thermoleophilia bacterium | reverse complement strand
GCGCTGCGGCCAGGTTGAGATCTCGCGGCGCCCGAAGTCGCGCCAGTAGAAGTACGCGACGACGGCGATGGCGAGGATGAACGCGAGCCGCACGAGCAGGCTCACGGTGATCAGCGCCACCTCGAGGTTGAGCAGGACGATCACGACCGCGACGGCAGCGAGGATGAGCAGGTTGCGGGCGAACGGCGTCATGCCGTCATCCAGGCACGAACCGCGAGCGCTGCGGCGAGGAGGGTCGCGACCGCGAACCAGAGCAGCCGCGCCCGCGGCTCGTCCGGTGCGTACAGCCACGGTGACAGCACGCAGAGCAGCGCGAACGTCCCGTAGGCGTAGTGCAGGCGGTCAGGCGCGCGGTGGTGGCGGGAGAGGAGGAGCAGCCCGAGCCCCACCTGCGCTACGAGCAGGGTCTGGGCGAGCGCGAGCAGCTGGGCAACCGCAGTCCCGGCCCGCGTGCGGCGCGCCCAGAAGGCGGCGGCCGACGCCAGCACGCAGACGGCGATCAGGAGGAATGCGTTCAGGTGGTGCACCGTTAGCATCGGGACCGAAAGCTACAGGGAGGACGATCGTGGTCGAAGAGGGAAAGCCTGCACCGGACTTTGAGCTGAAGAGCGACAGCGGTGAGAGCGTCAAGCTCTCGGACCTCCGCGGCAGGCAGGTCGTTCTGTACTTCTATCCGAAGGACGACACCCCGGGCTGTACCGCCCAGGCCTGTGGGATCCGCGACGTCTACGGCGAGTTCGAGCACGAGGGCGCGGTCGTGCTGGGAGTCTCGCCCGACGACGAGCGTTCACACGTCGAGTTCAAGGAGAAGTACGACCTGCCGTTCACCCTGCTCGCCGACGAAGGTCACCACGTCGCCGACACCTACGGCGTCTGGGGCGAGAAGAACTACGCGGGCAAGACCTACTGGGGCGTCAGCCGGTCGACATTCGTGATCGACGAGGACGGCAACGTGAAGCGCGTCATGCACAAGGTGAAGCCGGACACCCACGCCGACGACGTCCTCGCGACGCTACGCTCCTAGGAGATCGTCATGTGCCGGAACATCAGAATCCTCTACAACTTCGAGCCGCCGACCAGCGAGAACGAGATCCGCGACGCGGCGCTGCAGTACGTCCGCAAGGTCAGCGGGATGCAGAAGCCGTCGCGGGCGAACGAGGCGGCGTTCGAGCACGCCGTCGACGCGGTCACAGCCGCCACGCAACAGCTCCTCGACAGCCTGGTCACGACGGCTCCGCCGCGCGACCGCGAGGTCGAGGCGGCGAAGCGGCAGGCCCGCGCGGCCGAGCGCTACGGCCGCGTGGCCTAGAGCCGGCGGCAGGTCGACGCGGACGGAGGCTGCGCCACCGCGCTGAAGCCCGGCGTGCGCACGATCGGCCGGGCGCCCGGCGCCAGCACGTCTTGCTGGTCGATGAGCCGCGCTTGACCCGGGCCGGAGAAGGTCACCACCGAAGCAGTCGCCCCGCAGCGGCGCCACGTCGGACGGATGCCTTTCTGGAGCGAGACGATCTGCTGCAGCTCACGCCGGTCGAAGAGCTCGAACCGGACGTCGTACGCCACTCGGCCGGCGAGCGAGGGCTGTTGCCAGAGGAGCCAGTCGGCGTGCTCGTCGTCTGCCAGCACGATGCCGTGCGATCCGGCGGCCGCGGCGACTGCCTTAGCCGCCGCGGGTGACCGGCCGTAGTCGAACGCCGCGACGGGATGCGCGAACTGCGCGGCGATCACCAGGGAGGCGACGACCACCGCAAAGGTGCCGAGGAAGAGGTTGACGCGCCGGAGGCCGGCCGTCAACGCGATCCGAGAGGGCCAAGCGGCGTCCACGAGACGAGGAAGTGACACAACGGCCGCGAGCTCGAACCAGACGGCGTTTCGGATCGCCGTCATCGCGCCGGCGAGGAGGATGAGGATCGCCCAGCGCTCGAACGACGTCAACGTGCGGTGATGACGCGCCCAGAGTGCCGTCGCCACGAACGCGGATGCGAACAAGGGGGCGGTCGTGAGCTGAACGGCGGGCGGCTTCCATTCGACGACGAAGGACGCGAGCGGAGGGTGCAACAGCATCAGCCGGTAGTAGCCGAGGAGGTCCAGCCCGTAGGGGGAGACGAGGGCGCACAGCGGCGCACCGAAGACGAGCGCCGCTGCCCGTCCGCGCGCGTCGCGGTAGCGCAGAAGCGTCAGTCCGTAGAGCGTGGTAAGCCCGGCGGCGAGCGCCACGGATCCGTGCAGGTTCGCCCAGACGACGAGCGTCGGCAGGACGAACAGTACGCGCCGGCTTGGACGCCGCGCATCCAGGGCGAGGAGCGCATAAACGACCACGAACGGCACGAGTGCGAGGCTCTGTGTGCGCACCTCGGCGACCCACGACGAACAGACGAGCGGGAGCAGCAATCCGATCGCTGCGCTGCGGGGCGAGGCGCCCAGCTTCCGCGTTGCGACGGCGGCGGCCGCGAGCGCCGCGACCACGCACGCGATGCCCACGAGGGCGACCGCGCGAACCCCGCCGAAGCGCCCGACCTCATAGAGGGCGAGATGTGCCCCCCACTGCTGGTCGATCCACCGCCGGCCGAGTGTCCAGTAGGTGAGCGTGTCGATGTGTGGGAGCCCGTGCTGAGCGATCAGCCGACCGTCGACGAGCGCGAGGAATGTGTCCTGGATGACGAGCAAGCGCATCGTGATGGCAAGAATCGACGCCCAGGTCGCGATGACGAGAATCGAGAAGACTTCCGTCTCGAGCAACGCGCGCACGCGACCGGCGTCTGCCGGAAACCGGAACGTCCCGGGCCGCGGGACGGCGAGTTCCGGCGTCGTCACTCCGCGCTCCGCAGCGCGTGCATGAACGGCACGGCTGTGAGGCAGAGCGCGGGCACGATGCGCTTCGGATCGGCATAGCTCCAGGCGTTGGCGTCGAACCAGAGCAGCACCGGCCAGAACCATAGGAATGAGAAGCTCTTGCGCGCGAGGGCGATCGGCACGTACAGCAGCACGAGGTAGTGCGGCCACAGGATCGGCGTCAACACGAGCGCGACGCCGAGAGCGGCGACGAAGGACTTCTCGTCCGCCCGGTCGTTCCGCAACGCGTACGCGATCCAGGCGAGCAACGCAAATCCAATTGCGAAGACGGCCCGCTGCGCCGACGCGCTCCCGAGTCCTTCGGCGCGCAACAAGGCGAACGGCGAATAGCTCTGCGTCCCGACCAACTCCGTCAGGCGCGAGAGCAACCGCGGGTAGTCCCGAAGACCGCCGAAGCCGATCAGCGCCCAGGCGCCCAATGTCACGACGGCTCCGAGCACCGCGGCGAGGGCTGCGGCGGCATAGCGGCGCGTGTAGACGAGCCACAACCAGACCGGCCAGAGGAAGAGTTTCGTCACGACGACGGCCGCGACGATCGGACCCACTCGAGACACCCTGTCCCGATGGCGCCATGCCGCCGCGGCGCCGAGTAGCAGGAGCGGGCTGAACGTTCCGAGCGCCGCGCTCGCCATCACCGGCACGGTGGCAAAGGCCACGACGTGACAGCGCCAGTCGCGGACGCCGAGGAGCCGAAGCGCAACGACAATCGACGCAATATTGAGGAGGAGTAAGAGCGTCGCCGCCACGGCGAACGGCAGGACCCCGAACGGAACCATGCCGAAGGCCGCCGGGGCGGGATAGACGAACGGCTCGAAGGTCGTTCGGTCCGCGACGGCCGGCAGTGCGTCGACGATCGGATACGGCGACTGGAGACGAAGGACGTGCTGGCCGGCGTGCCAGAAGCTCAGGAAGTCCGAACCGCTCCGATCACCGGTGACCGCGTGCCGGATGACAGAGAGGTAGCCGGCGAGCGGGACCGCCACGACGAGCAGGACGGCCGCCGGCGAACGGAAGACGATGGGCGCCACGAAGCACAGCCGCCGCATGCGCGGCCGCAGGCTGATCGCCGGGATCGCCCCTTCTGCCATCGAGTTACAAGAAACCGCAGCCGACGGGTTCTTGCTTCCCCGAAAGGGGGACTTTGCTACGTCAGAACGGTCGTCTTCTCGGCACGCGACGCGGCGTAGTCGTCACCGAGCTTCTCGCGCAGAGTGTGCTCGAGCGCACCACTCGACTCCAGTTCCTCGACGATGTCGGCGCCGCCGACCAGCTCGCCCTTCACGAACACCTGCGGAATCGTCGGCCACCCCGCAATCGCCGACAGCTCCTGGCGGATCGCGGGATCCGGAAGGACATCGACCGCGGTCACCGGCGCACCGGCGCGGCGAAGCGCCTGCAAGGCGCGATCGGAGTTCCCGCACATCACGAACGCCGGCGTCCCCTTCATGAAGATCGCGACGTCCGAACCGTCGATGACTTCCTTGATCCTGTCCGAGTAGCTCATGCCGCTCCCTTCGTCTTGATGCGCAGTTCGTGGATCGTCCCGTCGGCGAGAGGCGCCGAGAGGGCTTCGTACACGCGCCGGTGCTGCTCGACGAGCGAGAGGCCGGCGAGCGACGGCGACGTCACGACAACCTGGAAATGATCCCCGCCGCCCGTGCGGTCGACGACGTCGAGCTCGGTCGCATCGGGGAACGCCTGCTCGAGCAGGTCGCGGAGAGGTTGCGTGCTCACGCGTCGATCGTAGCGAGCGACAGCCGGTCGCCGGCATGAACGTCTGACGCCGCTCCGGCGGCGAGCTCGATCACCTGCCGCGCGCCCCGACGCGCCGCGAACTTCCACGGTGCGAGGTCGCGTTCCACGTCGATGACGACGAGCTCGCGATCGCAGAAGATCGCGTCGATCGCGAAGCGCATGAAGAGCATGTGAATCGAGCCCGCAGGGCGCAGCAGGATCCCCTCGCCAGGCTCGAGCGCATCCCGCCCGAGCAAACCCTTCATGCGCGCGAACGGCCGGACTGCCAGCGCGCAGCGTTGGCAGACGACGGTCCCGTCCTCCGTTCGAATCGTCGCGTACCTCATTGTCGGATCGCTCGTACCCCTTAGGAGT
>JABFWJ010000362.1 GCA_013362295.1 Thermoleophilia bacterium | reverse complement strand
CTGGCTCGAGCGCCACGGCGCTTCGATCCGCGCCGCAATCGAGTCGATGAACGGCGCTCGGTTCGTGCACGATCGGCTCGAGCTTCACGGCTGGCAGGTCGAGATCGCTGACCCGCAGAAAGGAAAAGGACTAGCACCACTCGCCTGCAAGACCGACCGCATCGACGCCTGGGTGCTGGCCGAGCTCGCGCGCCGCGATCTCGTGCCCGCGATCTGGCTGCCCGACCCGCGCGTACGCGCCGAACGAGAGCGTGCACGCTGGCGGCTGCACTTGGTCCGGCATCGCTCGAGCCTGAAGCAGCGCGTGCACGCGGTGCTCCTCACGCACGGCAAGCCGTGCCCCGTCACCGATCTGTTCGGCGTGCGCGGCCGCCGGCTGCTCACCCGGCTCGGGCTGCCGGAGCCGTGGCAGGGCACAATCGAGGCCAGCCTGCGCCTGATCGACGAGCTCGAGCGCGAGATCGGCGAATGCGAACGGGAGCTGCGACGCCTCGGCGCCAACCATCGCTACGTGCCGCTGCTCTGCACCGTGCCTGGGATCAGCTGGGTGCTCGCCTACACGATCGCCGCCGAGATCGGCGACATCGGCCGCTTCCCGACGCCGCGCAAGCTCGCCGGCTACAGCGGCCTCTGCCCGCGCGTCTACCAATCAGGCGAGCGCGACCTGCGCGGCCCGCTCTCCAAGCAGGGGCCGCGCTACCTGCGCTGGGCGCTCATCGAGGCCGCCACCCACGCCTGCACCCACCCCGCCTATCGCGACCGCTACCAGCAGACGAAGGCGCGGATCGGCAAGCAGCGCGGCGCCAAGGTCGCCCAGATCGACCTCGCCCGCCGCCTCGCCGAGGCGATCTGGCACATGCTCAGCCGCGGCGAACGCTTCGCTCCCAAAGGCGCCACCGACCCCCTGGCCGCTTGACGGTCCTTTTAGGAGATGCGCCACCGGAGCGAACTCCAATCAGCCTTGTCCTCCCCCGAGGAGGCGATAGAGAGATGAGCCCAGCTCAACACCCGCCACCGCGGCACCACCCGCCCTGACTGGACGATGCACCAACACAGACTTGACGCACGGCCCTTCTTCATAGAGAGGGGGTCGACGGTTCGAGTCCGTCAAAGGGCTCTCCAAAGTACCTGCAAAAGGGATCCTTTTCCTCTCTGACTAGGCGGGCCGTTTCTGGGCGTGGGCGTCCATGGAAAGCGTTGTGGAAAACCCAGCTTCGGAGCCGTTCCCGACGCCGGGCTTCGCGCGGGAGCGTGGCCGAGCTAGATGTAGTTCCCAGGAGCGTTGTTCCATCCGGGCCTCCTTGGAGGCTGGGGGTGTCGAAGCCACCCAGTCCAAGGAGGACCCGGAATGAAGCTGCACGCTAACGCTCGCACCTGTCTGCATGGCCGTCGCTTGATCGTGGAGCGGGTGTGCGTGCAGGGCTGGACGCTCGCGGCGGCGGCCGAGGCCGCCGGCGTGAGCGTGCGCACGGTCTCGAAGTGGCTGGCTCGCTTCCGAATCGAGGGGGTTGACGGTCTGCTTGATCGCTCGTCGGCGCCGCAGCGGGTGCCGGGCCGGACGCCCGAGGAGCGGGTCGAGCTCGTGGTAGCGCTGCGCCGGCTGCGGATGACTGCGGCGGAGATCGCCGAGACGCTGGCGATGCCGCTATCGACCGTCTCGGCCGTGTTGCGCCGGATCGGACTCGGCCGGCTCTCCCGGCTGGAGCCGCTCGAGCCAGCGAATCGCTATGAGCGCAAGCGGCCGGGTGAGCTGCTGCACGTCGACGTGAAGAAGCTCGGACGGATCGGCCGACCCGGGCACCGTGTCAACGGCGACCGCCGCACCAGAACGCGCGGCATCGGCTGGGAGTACGTCCATGTCTGCGTCGACGACGCCACCCGGCTCGCTTACGTCGAGGTGCTCGCCGACGAGAAGGCGGTCACGGCGGCCGGCTTCCTTCGTCGCGCGGTCGCCCACTACCGCGCGCACGGCATCCAGGTCGAGCGCGTCCTCACCGACGGATGAAAGTCAAGTGGCGGCGGCCGCTTTCGTTTGCGATCGTTTCGGTGGGTGCGGGTGATTGACGTAGCGAAGAGCAGACCTTTGGGGCTTCACGGAGTCTGCCGCGCGGCTTTGCCCTTCGAGGGCCTTGAAGATGCGCGCCCCCGGTGTCACACCCGCACCCGCTTTGGCCGGGCGAATGGCGCTCCAGTCGGCGATCGTCCGACGGTAGGCGATCTCTGCTTGCCGGGCGAGCTCGCGCTCGGCCTCGCGCGTCTGGACGTTTTTGTTGCCGGCGATCCCGCGCACGCCTTTGCGCCTCGGCGCTCCGGCAGCGAGCTCGAGTTGGCGGACTTTCGAGCGAGTCATTGAGGGCCGGGCGTAGGCGTAGTCCTCGCGGCGCGTCAGCAAGCACCAGAAGAGGCAGGCGAGCTTGCGGGCGGTCGCGGTCGCCGCGACCTGCGGACCTTTGCGGGCGCGGATCCGTTCGAAGAACGCCCGCAGCGGCCCGGGCGTCTGCGCCACCGACCAGGCGGCCTCGCCGAGCATGCCACGAGCGAGGCTGGAGCCGGCCTTGCTGATACGGCCGTGACGGGCCTCGCCGTTGCCGGACTGGCGCACCCGCGGGTCGAGACCGAGATATCCGACCAGCTGTCGCGCCGATGCGAACCGGCCGATGTCGCCGACCGACGCCATGAACGCGGCGGCGGTGTGCAGGCTGACACCAGGCACCGTCATCAGCCGTAGGATCTCGGGCGAGCCGAGCGCCTCGACCGCGAGCGCCGCTTCCAACGCGGCGATCTCGGAGTCGAGGAAGTCGATCTGGCGCAGGCAGCCGTCCAGGGTGAGGCGCTCGTCGAGCGGCAGCTGCAAGCCGGCCAGCCAGACCCGTCCGCGCTTACCGAAACAATCGGTCACCGGCGGACGACCGCAGAGGTTGCGGGCCGGCACCGCGTGCGCCTCGTTCTTGGAACGGGTGCGGGCACGTACCAGCGCCTCCCGCCGCGCACACAACCGCCGCAGCGCACGCGTCCGCTCGTCCGGCGCCCACACCGTCTCGAGCAAATCCGACGCTGCGAGCCGGGCCAGCGTCCTCGCGTCCAGCTGATCGGTCTTCGCTTTCGCCTTGCTGATCTGCGGCAGCTTCCGCGTGTTCGCGACCAACACCGCGGCGACATGTGGCTCGATGATCTCCGCGATCAACCCCGCACCGCTTGTCGCCTCCAACGCCACCACATCATCCGCCGCGAGACTGCCGGCGAACAACCCAGCTGCTCGACCGTGCTCGCGACCCGGCCCGCCGAACGCAGCCGGCCATCTTCCATCACCGCGATCTCGTAGAAGTCGCGATGTACGTCCATCCCGATGTACCTCACCAATCCTCCCTCCTCGACGTGAACGCGGGAAGCGGGCAGGCGAAGCGACAACGACGGATACGTGCTCACAGCACACCCGGGCAGGTCGCAGAGGCGGCCACGAACAACGCCGGGCTCACAGCCCATCGGTTACCAGCGGCCTGCCCACCACATTGCTTCCCAGGAGCAGCCCCTGTCCCGGGACACCGATCCTGCCCGAGACAGCGGACGAACCCCATCGCCGCAGTTTCATCCCCCGACAACGGCTCCTGCTACCGCGGCGTCGTGCACGCTCTCGCTTGCAAAGCGCTCGGGATCAAGCACCTCCGCACTCGCCCCTACCGGCCCCGCACCAACGGCAAGGCCGAGCGCTTCATCCGCACGATGCTTGGCGGCTGGGCCTACGGCGCGATCTACGGCAACAGCGACGAGCGCCGCGCCGCCCTGCCCGGCTGGCTCGACTTCTACAATCGCCGCAGACCACACGGCTCCCTCAGCCACCAGCCACCGCTGCAACGGTTGGAGGCGCTCACGAGGAACAACCTTGCTGGGAACTACAGCTAAACCACCCGCGCGCGCCCAGGTCTGAAGCCTAGGTCCCCAGCTTTTACGCCCCGTGAGTCGGCGCAGGCGAGTGTGGCTGCTTCGGCAGCAGGCGGTGCCCGTCGACGACTGCGGGCGCCACGTCCACGACCTTCCGGTTCGTCGAGCGCGCGTGCTCACGAAGCAGTTCAAAAGCCGTCGGCTCATCAGTCGAGTGGCGTTCCATGAGAATGCCCTTCGCTCGCTCGGTGACGGCACGGCGGCCGAACGCTCCTTCGAGGTCGTGGTATTCGGTGAAGCGGCGCAGCACGATGTCGATCGAGCTCTGCCAGTCCCTCGCGGCGGCGTCCGTGATGTAGGCGAAGACGCCCCGCTTGGACGCCTCCTTGACGAATGCCGGATCGGGCGTGTGGATGAGAACGATCACCGGGCAAGCGGCCTCGTGGACGATCCTCTCGACCATGTGAAGCGCGTGCTCTGAGCTCTCGCCGAGGCCGACGAGGGCGACGCCCGGCCGTTCCCGCGCCGTCACCGCTCCCACGTCGTTGACGTCGATCTCGCGCGCGATCACCTCGTGGCCCAGAGCGGCGACGATCGGAGCTACGAGCGCCAAGCGATCCTTGCGCTCGTTTGCGATCAAAACGCGCAGATGCTCCGTCTCGCGCTGGCACCGCGATCGACGAGATCGGCTCAGACGGAAGGTCGCCCTCCGCGACCAGGCTGTGGTTCTGGGAGGCGGCGATGTCGCGAGCGCGCTCGACGTCGCGGCGGACGAGTTCGCGCCAGGCCGCTTCGTCGAAGGGACGCACGCCTCCCGCGAGCATGCGCTCGTAGCCGACCAGGTACTCGATCACGGACTCTTGGTCCGACCAGTCCACCTCGGTCGACGCCAGGAAGTCGTTGAAGCGTTTGGTCGGCGAGGGAAGGCTGCGGTTCCCGGGAGTTGCAGGAGAGGTGCTGATGAGGACGAGTGAGAGCACGCGGTCGGGAAAGCCGAGCGTAAGCAGCTGTGAGAAGGCTCCGCCCGCCGAGACGCCGACACGTGCGCGGCCGCGATCTCGTACGCGTCGAGGACGCCGACGGCATCGGCCACCAGGTCGGC
>JABFWJ010000436.1 GCA_013362295.1 Thermoleophilia bacterium | reverse complement strand
CGAGCCCGTAGACGAAGACGGCGATCCCGCCCGAGAGCAGCGCCAGCCCGAGCGCGTCGAGCCGGTCGTGCGGTGTGCGCGGCGGCGAGGGCAGGAGCCGCAGCGCAAGCAGGAATGCGAGCGCGCCGACGGGCAGGTTGACGAAGAAGATCCAGCGCCAGCTCGCGGCGCCGACAAGGGCGCCGCCGACCACCGGACCGGCGATCGGCGCGAGGAGCATCGGCACGCCGACGATGCTCATCACCCGCCCCATCCGCTGTGGCCCGGCCGCCTGCGCCAGGATCGTCTGGCCGAGCGGCATGATCATCCCGCCGGCCAGCCCCTGCACGACGCGGAAGACGATCAGCGAGCCGATCGACCAGGCGAGCCCTGCGAAGACTGAACCGGCGACGAAGAGCCCGAGCGAGGCGAGCCAGAGCGGCTTCGCGCCGAAGCGCCCGCTCGCCCATCCGGTGAGCGGGATCACGCTCGCAAACGCGAGCAGATACGCGGTCGGCACCCACTGGATCGTCGCGATCGACGTGTGGAAGTCGCGCCCGAGCGTCGGCAGGGCGACGTTGACGATCGTCGCGTCGAGGATCGTCATGATCGCCCCGAGCACGACCACCGCCGAGAGGGCGATCAGCTCTTGCGTGAGCACGCGGGGCCCCGCCTCGCGCCGTGGCTCATCGATCGTGTGCGTCGCCATGGTTTCTCCTTCTTTGATTTACTCCATACTTATAGCAGCTACAACATTAGAGCCGCAAGGGTACAATCGCCGAGGTGGACGGCCAACCGGGACGGCGGGAGCGCAAGAAGCAGCAGACGCGGCAGCTGATCGCGGACAGCGCGCGTCAGCTCTTCGTCGAACACGGGTTCGAACGGGTCAGCGTCGCGGAGGTCGCCCGCCGCGCCGATGTCGCCGAGGCGACGGTCTTCAACTACTTCCCGAGCAAGGAGGACCTCGTCTTCAGCGGCCTCGAACGATTCGAGGACGAGCTGCTCGAGGCGATCCGCGACCGCGCGGCGGGCGAGACGATCCTCGCCGCCTTCGCCCGCTTCATCCTCATGCCGCGCGGCTTCCTGGCCGCCGGCGACGACGAGTCCGCACAGCGGCTGCTCGAGGTCTCGCGGATGATCGCCTCGAGCCCCGCCCTGCTCGCCCGCGAGCAGCAGATCTTCGCCCGTTACACCGCCTCGCTCACCGGCCTGATCGCCGAGGAGACGGGCGTCACCGACGACGACCCGCGTCCCGGTGTCGCGGCGAGTGCACTGATCGGCGTCCACCGCACGCTCATCGAGCACGTCCGCCGGCACATCCTCTCCGGCGAGGACGACATCCCGAAGCTCGGGCGCAGCACCCGCACAGCCGGGAAGAAGGCAATCGCACTGCTCGAGCGGGGGCTCGCCGACTACGCCGCGAGGCGGTCGTCATAGGATCTGCCGGACAATGTCCGAGCTGGACGGGAAGACGGCGCTCGTCACCGGCGGCGCGACGCTGATCGGGAGGGCGGTCGTGCACGCGCTGCACACGGCCGGGGCCGCGGTCGCGGTCGCCGATATCGACGAAGAGGGGGGCCGCAGCGTCGCCGACGAGCTGGGGGACCGCGCACTCTTCGAGCGCACCGACATCCGCGACGACGCCGCCGTCGATCGCTTCGTCGCGGCCGCCGCCGAGCGCTTCGGCGGGATCGACATCCTCGTGAACCTGGCCTGCTCGTATCTCGACGAGGGAGGCGCCTCTCCGCGCGCGGACTGGCTCGAGTCCCTGGACGTCAACGTCGTGTCCGCGGTGATGATGACGCGAGCCGTGCGTCCGCACATGCGCGCGCGTGGAGGCGGCGCGATCGTCAACTTCACGTCGATCTCGTCGCAGGTCGCGCAGACCGGCCGCTGGCTCTACCCGGTCGGCAAGGCGGCGCTCGTGCAGCTGACGCGGAACATGGCCATGGACCTGGCGCCGGACGGCATCCGCGTCAACTCGGTCTCCGCCGGCTGGACGTGGTCGAAGGTGATGGTCGAGCTGAGCGGCGACGACCGTGCGAAGACCGATCGAGTCGCGGCCCCGTTTCATCTGCTGGGGCGGGTCGGAGACCCGGAGGAGGTGGCGAACGTCGTCGTGTTCCTCGCCGGCGACAAGGCCTCGTTCGTGACCGGCGCGGACTGGGCAGTCGACGGCGGCTACTCCGCGATGGGCCCCGAGCAGGCCGAGCCGGCGATCCAGAAGCTCCAACAGTGAGGTGCGTATGAGCAAGATCCTGATCGTCGGCGCCGGGCAGGCAGGGCTGCAGCTCGCGCTCGGGCTCGTCCAGGACGGACACGAGGTGACGGTCGTCTCGAACCGGACCGCCGAGGACATCCGCGACGGCCGCGTCATGTCGAGCCAGTGCATGTTCGACGGCGCGCTCCAGACGGAGCGCGACCTCGGATTCGCGTACTGGGAGGACGAGTGTCCGCCCGTCGAGGGCATCTCGCTCGCCGTGCCGGCCCCGGACGGCACCGGCAAGGCGATCGACTGGGCCTCGCGCCTCGATGCCTACGCGCAGTCGGTCGACCAGCGCGTCAAGATGCCCGGCTGGATGGAGGACCTCGAGCGGCGAGGGGGCAGCCTCGTCATCCACGATGCGGGCGTCGACGATCTCGAGCGCTACACGCAGGAGAACGACCTGGTGATCGTCGCCGCCGGCAAGGGCGAGATCGTGCGCCTCTTCGAACGCGACGCCGAACGGTCTCCCTACGACCAGCCGATGCGCGCGCTCGCGCTGACGTACGTGACCGGCATGACGCCGCGCCCGGAGTACTCGGCGGTCTGCTTCAACCTGATCCCGACCGTCGGGGAGTACTTCGTCTTCCCCGCGCTGACGATCACCGGCCCCTGCGAGATCATGGTCTTCGAAGGGATCCCCGGCGGGCCGATGGACTGCTGGGGCGACGTCACGACGCCGATGGAGCACCTCGACAAGTCGAGGTGGATCCTCGAGACGTTCATGCCGTGGGAGGCGGAGCGCTGCCGGGACGTCGAGCTGACCGACGACAACGGCATTCTCGCCGGCCGCTTCCCGCCGACCGTCCGCCGCCCCGTCGGCCGATTGCCGTCGGGGCGGCTCGTGCTCGGTCTCGCCGACACGGTCATGCTCAACGACCCGATCACGGGCCAGGGATCGAACAACGCCGCGAAGATGGCGACCGCGTACCTCGAGGCGATCCGCCGGCACGGCGAAGCGCCGCACGACCGCGCCTTCATGGAGCAGGCGTTCGAGAGCTTCTGGGAGGAGTACGGCAGGTTCACGACGGGCTGGACGAACGCGCTCCTCTCGCCCCCGCCCGAGCACGTGCTCAAGCTGCTGACGGCCGGGAACCGGAGCCCCGCGGTCGCGCACCGCTTCGTCAACGGGTTCGACAACCCCGTCGACTTCTTCGACTGGTTCATGTTCCCCGACAAGGCGGAGGCGTACCTGTCCGAGGTCGGCGCGGCCGCGTAAGAGGGTGTCCCGCCGGATTGCGATCGTCGGCGCCGGCCAGTCCGGGCTGCAACTGGCGCTCGGCCTGGTCGGCGCCGGGCACGAGGTCACGCTCGTGTCCAACCGGACCGCCGAGCAGTTCGCGACGGGGCAAGTCCAGTCGAGCCAGTGCATGTTCGGGAATGCGCTCGAGACGGAGCGCACACTCGGGCTGGACTTCTGGAGCGCTGCGTGCCCGCCCGTCGAGGGGATCGCGCTCGCCGTGCCTGCGCCGGACGGCGACGGCAAGGCGATCGACTGGGCGGCGCGCCTCGACCGGCCGGCCCAGTCCGTCGACCAGCGGCTGAAGCTCTCGGGCTGGCTCCGGGAGTACGAGCGGCGCGGGGGCGGTCTCGCCGTGCAGGAAGCCGGCATCGACGACCTCGAGCGGCTGTCCGGCGAGCACGAGCTGGTGGTGGTCGCGACGGGCAAGGGCGAGCTCGGCGGCCTCTTCGCCCGGGACGCGGAACGCTCGCCCTACGAGACGCCCCAGCGCGCGCTCGCCCTGACGTACGTCCGCGGGATGGAGCCGCGGCCGGGCTTCTCGGCGGTCTGCTTCAACCTGATCCCCGGCATCGGCGAGTACTTCGTCTTTCCGGCCCTGACGACGAACGGGCCCTGCGAGATCATGGTCTTCGAGGGCATTCCGGGCGGGCCGATGGACTGCTGGGCCGACGTGAGGTCGCCGGCGGAGCACCTCGCCCGTTCGCTCGAGGTCCTCGAGCGCTTCTTGCCCTGGGAGCACGCCCGCTGCGCCGGGATCGAGCTGACGGACGCGAAAGGCGTCCTGACCGGCCGCTTCGCACCGACGATCCGGCACCCGGTCGCGCGCCTGCCCTCGGGCGCACCGGTGCTCGCGATGGCCGACGCTGCGGTGCTCAACGACCCGATCACCGGCCAGGGCTCGAACAACGCCGCGAAGTGCGCGGAGATCTACCTCGAGCGCGTGCTCGCCCACGGCGACGACCCGTTCGACGAGCGCTGGATGCAGCACACGTTCGACCACTACTGGCTCGGCTACGCGCAGTGGGTCGTCTCGTGGACGAACTCGCTGCTTGCGCCGCCGAAGCCGCACGTCCTCAACCTGCTCGAGAGCGCCCAGGAGGTCGACCCGCTCGCGGCAACGATCGCGAACGGCTTCGACGACCCGCGCACCTTCTACCCGTGGTGGTTCGACGAGGGGGAGGCGGCGAGGCTGATCGAGTCGAAGCGCGCGCAGGACGCGCGGGGCCTCGACGTGCGCGACCTGCGTCATGCGTTCGGTCAGTTCGCGACCGGCGTGACGGTCGTCACCGCCCGGAGCGGCGACGGCCGGCCGGTCGGCGTCACGGCCAACTCCTTCAGCTCCCTCTCGCTCGAGCCGCCGCTCGTGCTCTGGTGCCTCGCCCGCGACGCGGCGAGCCGCCCCGTCTTCCACGATTGCACCCACTTCGGCGTCAACGTGCTCGCCTCGGGCCAGCACCATCTCTCACGGCTCTTCGCGACTTCCGGCGCGGACAAGTTCGGCGGCGAAGCCGAGGTGCGGGACGGGCCGTCCGGCGTGCCGCTGCTCGAGGGCGTGCTCGCGCGCTTCGTCTGCCGAAACGTCCGCCAGATCGACGCGGGCGACCACGTGATCGTGATCGGCGAGGTCGAGCACTACGAGGAGTTCGAGGGCGAGCCGCTCGTCTTCCATTCCGGCAACTACCGGATCACGACCCGCCACCCTGAACTCGAGCAGGCGTAGCTGCGCAAGCTGAACCTGGTTCGCGGGTTTTGCGAACCAGGTTCACGAGTCTCTCGCAGGCAGCGGCAGGTCGAAACTCGCGAACCTGGTTCGCCGAAGGCGAACCAGACTCGAGCACTTCGCACATCCAACCGCACCGAGAAAGAGCTCGAATCAGGTTCGGCTGCGCCGAAGCTGATTCGGGGGCCTCTCTCCGACCGAACCTGATTCGCCGCAGGCGAACCAGATTCGAGCACTTCGCGGCGTCAGCCGCCTCCGGCCTGCGCCGCGCCGTGGCGCTCGACCGCGTCGGCGAGGGCGCGGACGTCGGCGGACGTCGTACGCCACGAAACGATCGCCGCACGCTGGCAGAAGCCGGTTGCGAGTTGCGCCCCCGTGTGGAACACGTCCCCCTCCGCCGCGACGGCGGCCTGGACGCGGCGATTCAAGGCGTCGAGCTCGGCGCCCTCCGGCCAGCCCGCGGGCCGGTAGCGGAAGCACACGATGTTCGTCGGCGCCGGTGCCGTCGCCTCGAGCACGGGCGAGGCCTCGACGAGCTCGACCAGCTCGAGCGCAAGGTCGCAGCACCGTGTCACGAGCTCGGCGACCCCTGCGCGGCCCAGCTGCTTGAGCGCCGCCCAGACGCTGGCGCCGCGCCAGCTGCGTGACGCCTCGATCCCGAGCTCGTGCAGGTTCGCACCGGCGCCGGGCGTGAGGTAGCCGGCCGAGCCGCCGAACGTCTCGGCGTGCAGTACCGCGTCGCGGAGCAGCGCGAAGCCGACGCCGTTCGGCACGTTCAGCCACTTGTGTGCGTCGACGGCGAGCGAGTCGGCCCGCTCGAGGCCCGCGACGAGCGGCGCGGTGCGCGCGCAGAGCCTGAAGAACGCGCCGAACGCACCGTCGACGTGCAGCCACAAGCGGTGCCGCTCGCAGACATCCGCGATGGCCGCGATCGGGTCGGAGGCACCGGTGTTCACCGAGCCCGCCTGCGCGATCACGATCGCAGGCTCGACGCCCGCGTGGCGGTCGCGCTCGATCGCCTCGTCCAGCAGGTCGACGCGCATGGCGTAGTCGTCGTCGATCGGGATCGCGCGGACACACCCGGAGCCGAGGCCCAGCGTCCGCAGGGCCTTGTGATCCGAGAGGTGCAACTCGTCGCTGCCGTAGACGGCGAGCTCCGGCAGCGCGCGTACGCCGTCCTGCTTCACGTCCACGCCGTGGAGCAGCCCGAAGCGATGCCGCGCGACGGCGAGGCACACGGTGTTCGCCATCGTCGCGCCCGAGCCGAAGTACCCCGAGCCGCGAGGGAAGTCGAGCAGATCGGCGAGCCACTCGAGCGTGACCTGTTCGAGCTCGACCGCCGCGGGCCCGAGCGGCCACATGCCGACGTTCTGATCGACCGCCGCCGTCCACGCCTCGACGATCGCCGACGCGGGCAATGCAGCTCCCGTCACGTACCCGAAGTAGCGGCCTCCCGTCGATCCGGCAAGGCCTCCCCCCGCCCGCTCCTCGAGGTCGGCGAGCACTTCCTCGACCGGGAGGCCGTGCTCGGGCAGCGGTTCGTCGAAGCGCGCGCGCAGCGTCGCCGCGTCGAGCGCGGACATGGCGCGGACCGGCGGCTCGAGTGCGGCCCGGAAGCGGGCAGCCAGGTCGGCGACCGCCGCATCGACCGCGGCGGCGTCTACGCCCGTGACGTCGACTTCAGCCATTCGAGCAGGTGCAGGTAGTCGGCCCGGGCGGGCGCGAACACGTCGATGTTCTCGACCGTCTCGTCTCCGGTGGGCTCGATGTAGTGCTCGACGCCTGCGGGAATGAGCATCACCGATCCGGGCCCGACCGCGCAGGGCTCGTCGCCGATGTGGTAGACGGCGCGGCCCTTCGTGATCAGGGCGATCTGGTCGAAGTCGTGGGTGTGCGGACGCACGTCCATGCCCGGCTCGCAGTGATTCAGCACAAGCATGACGTCCTCCGTCCCGAAGGCGCGGCGGCGCACGCCCGGCCGGACCGGCTCGTCCGGGATCTCGTCCCACGTGTACGCAGGCATCAGGCGCTGCTCCTTTCGTCGTCGATGAGGAACCCCAGCTCGGCCGAGAGCTGTTCGGCAGCCGCGCGCAGCCGTGTCGCGAGCGGTGCGGTCTCCCGGTCAGGCAGGTTGGCGATCGTCCCGACGACCGCCATCGTTGCGATCACCTCGCGGTCCTGGAACACGGGCGTGGCGATCGCGCGAATGCCGTCGTTCGTCTGGGTGTTGATCGCGATGCGCGTCCGCACGATGCGCTCGAGCTCCTTCGCGTCGAGCTCTGCGCCGTCGCCCGCGAACCCGAGAAACGCCTTCCCCTGCGCCGACGTCCGCCGTTCGAGACGCGAGCCGGTGCGGACGACGATGTGCACGAGGCGGTCGGTGTTGTCGGCGACGCGCACGACGATCGGCGACTCGCCGTCCCAGATCGAGAGCACGACGGTCTCGTTGAGCTCGGCGGCGAGCCGCTCCATGTGCGGTCCGGCGATGCGAATGATGCGGAGCCCCGAGAGGGCCGTCGCGGCGAGCTCGACGATGCGCGGCCCGAGGGAGTAGACGCCGGTGGCCGACTCGTAGCGCAGCAGCCCGACGCGCCGCAGGGCCATCGCATACCGGTGCGTCGTAGCCCGGCTCGTGCCGAGGCGTTCGGTGAGCTGGTGCAGCGTCAGCTCCGGGTCCTCCGTGCTGAAGAAGCCCAGCAGGCGCACGGCACGCTCGACGGACTGGTTGATCGGAGCGTCGCTCATTGGAGCCGCGCCAGCTCCGCGGCGAGCACGTCAACGATCCGGTCCGCCTGCGCGTCCTCGATCACGAACGGCGGCGACATCACGATCTTCTGGCCGCTCGCGCGGACGACGACGCCCTGCTCGAGCGCCCGCGCTGCGACGGGGGCGGCGTCACGGTCGCCGGCGAGCTCCACGCCGAGCATCAGCCCGACGCCGCGCACCTCGCTCACGCAGTCGAGCCGCTCGACCGGCCGGAGACGGTCGAGCATCCTCGCCCCGGCCCGCGCCGCGCGCTCGATCAGGCCCTCGCGCTCGATGATCTCGAGGTTCGCGAGCGCGACCGCCGCGCCGACCGGGTGCCCGTTGTAGGTGAAGCCGTGCCGGAACGCCGTTCCGTCGAGCAGCTCGACGAGCCGGTCGTGCACGAGCACCGCGCCCATCGGGACGTAGCCGCTCGTCAGCGCCTTCGCCGTCACGATCACGTCGGCGTCGAGCTCGTAGCGCTGCGCGCCGAACCAGTGGCCGGTGCGACCGTACGCCGTCACGACTTCGTCGAGCACGAGCAGGATGCCGTGCTCCCGGAGCACCTCCTGCACGGCCGGCCAGTAGCCGTCCGGGGGCGGGATCATCCCACCGACGCCCATCACCGGCTCCCCGATGAAGGCCGTGATCCGGTCGGCCCCGTGCTCGTCGATCACGGTGCGCAACTCCGAGACGAGCTCATCGGTGGTCGAGCGAAGCGTCGGCGTCGAGAGATGGACGAACCCCGGCGCGAGCGGCCCGAAGCCTTCCTTCAGCGGCGGGATGCCGGTGGCGGCGAGGGAGGCGGAGCCGACGCCGTGATAGGCCGCCCTGCGCGAGAGGATCGTCGTGCGTTCCGGCTCGCCCTGCGCGTAGCGGGCGAGCCGCACGAGCTTGATCGCGGTCTCGGTCCCTTCGGAGCCGCCGTTCGTAAAGAACACGTGATCGAGGCCGGTAGGCGCCAGCGCCGCGAGGCGCGCCGCGAGCCTGATCGACGGCTCGTTCGCGAAGTTCCAGAACGACGCGTAGAACTCGAGCCGGCCCATCTGCTCGGCGGCGACGCGTGCAAGCTCCCGGCGGCCGTGACCGACGGCGCACTGCCAGAGCCCGCAGGTCCCGTCGACGTACTCGCGCCCGTCGGCGTCCCAGAGGAGGGCGCCCTCGCCGCGCGCCCAGATCACGGGGGCCGCCGGCGAGCCCACGACGGCATGCGGGTGCAGAACGTGTGCCTGGTCGAGCTCCGCGAGGTTCACAGCGTCTGCCTGACGGTCTTCAGCGTCGTGTACTCCTCGATCGTCTGCGGCCCCTGCTCGTAGCCGTAACCGGAGTACCCCCGTCCGCCGTAGGCCGAGTAGACATCGAGGCCACCGTAGTTGTTGATCCACACGGTGCCCGCGTTCAGCGAGCGCGCGATCTTGTGCGCACGGGACGCGTCGCGCGTCCAGACCGCTGCGGCGAGCCCGTACCGCGTGTCGTTGGCGACGCGGACGGCCTCGTCGGCGTCCTCCACGCGGATCACGGCGACGGCTGGACCGAAGATCTCCTCGCGGTTGATGCGCATGGCGTTCGTCGTGTCGACGAAGACCGTCGGCTCGACGAAGAAGCCGTTCGGCGCACCCTCGACGACCGCGGCGCCACCACCGGTCGCCGTGCGCGCACCTTCGCACCGCGCCGATTCGTACAACGCGAGGACGCGCTCGCGCTGGCGCGCCGACACGAGCGGGCCCATCTGCGCACCGGGGTCGTCCGGACGCCCGAGGCGAATCGAGCCGACGCGCTCGGCGAGACGGTCGGCCAGCTCGTCAACGTGTCGCGCGTGGACGACCAGGCGCGCGCCCGCGGTGCACACCTGCCCCTGGTTGCGGAACGTGGCCCGCATGGCGCCTTCGAGCGCCGCGTCGACATCTGCGTCCTCCAGGACGATGTTCGCCGACTTGCCGCCGAGCTCGAGCGTCAGCCGCTTCAGGTTGCCCGCAGCCGCCCGCTGGATCTCGCGGCCGACCTCGGTCGAGCCGGTGAACGACACCTTGTCGACGTCGTCGTGTGCGGCGAGCGCGGCCCCCGCCTCGGCGTCGCCGGTTACCACGTTCCACACGCCCGCAGGCACGCCCGCCTCGAGGGCGAGCTCGGCGAGCCGGAGCGCGGAGAGCGGCGCCTCCTCCGCCGGCTTGTGCACGACGGCATTGCCGCACGCGAGCGCGGGCGCGAGCTTCCACGACGCGATCACGAGCGGGAAGTTCCACGGCGTGATCGCGCCGACGACGCCGAGCGGCTCGCGCAGAGTGTACGAGAACACTCCGGGGTCGGCCGGGTTCGTCGTCCCCGTGATCTTCGTCGGCCACCCGGCGTAGTACGTCCAGGTGCGCACCGCCCGGTCGACGTCGCGTGCAGCCTCCGGCAGCAGCTTTCCGGCGTCACGCGCCTCGAGCGCCGTGAGCTCGTCGGCATTCGACTCGATCAGGTCGGCGAGCCGCTGCAGGATTCGCCCGCGCTCGTACACGTCAACGTCCCGCCAGCCCGGCTGTGCCGTGCGTGCCGCCGACACCGCGCGGTCGACGTCCGCGGCGCCGCCGCGTGCGAGCGTGGCGATCGGACCCGCCGTCGCCGGGTCGAGCGACTCGAACGTCGCGCCCGAGGCGGCGGGCACCTCGTCTCCGGCGATGAGGTGCCCGCGCGTCGCCCCGTCGTTCATGTGCCGGCCGCGAGCTCCGGCTGCACCGTCTCGGCCTGGCGCTCCACCGGTTCCACGCGTGCGCGCGTCGCGGCGCGGATCAGGATCCCGAGCACCATCCAACCGAGCATCACGTAGGGCGCCCACTTGTAGATGCCGGTCTGGCCGTAGAAGTTGGTGATCTCGGCGACGCCGACGACGACCACCGCGAGCACCGGCGCGATCAGCCAGTCGAGGACCGTTCCCTCGAACTTCCGCGCATGCACGAAGCCGGCGATACCGACGAGTGCATAGACGGGCAGGATCCCGGTCGCTCCGACCTGCAGCAGCCAGCTGAAGAAGGTGACGGCGTCGTTGATCGTTCGTCCCTGCCACACGAGACCGCCGAGGAACACCGCGAGCGTGATCACGGACAGCACCGCGATCGCGACGTGCGGGCTCTTGAAGCGCGGGTGCGTGCGGCCGAATGCGCGCGGCAGGTAGCCGTCGTGGCCCCACGCGAACGCGGTCCGCGTGGTGAAGTTCGCGGTGCCGAGCGCGGACGCGAAGGCCGAGACCGCGAGCAGCAGGAGCAGGATCTTCCCGAACCAGAGCGCGGCGTACTGCGCCGAGAGCCCGACGACCGCGCCGCCGGAATCGGACGGCCAGTGCTTGGCCGCGTCCTGCAGCCCGTAGCCGGTGACGATCGAGAACGTGGTGACGATGTAGAAGACGAGGGCGAGTGCGATCGCCCCGAGCACCGCCTTCGGCACCTCTTTCCGGGGCGTGTGCGCCTCCTCCGCGAGGAAGACCGCCGTCTCGAACCCCGAGAAGCCGGTCATCGCGATCCCGACGCCGAGTGCGAAGAACCCGAAGCCGAAGGTGCCGTGGTTGTTCCACGGGACCAGCGAACTCCAGGCCCAGCCGTTCGCTCCGCCCTTGGCGAGGATGATCACGTCGAGGATCAGGAGCATCGTCACGCCGAGCGCGGTGAGCGCGAGCAGGATGCGCGCCGAGATCTGGATACCGAGCCACGAGATGACGAACGCCGCGGCGGCGAGGAGCAGCGCCCAGCCCCACCACGCGTGCGAGAAGAAGGCGTGATGCGGGGCGACGAGGCCGAAGAAGTTCTGAAGCAGGAACGCCGCGGAGATCAAGAGGCCGGGGACGAAGATGATCCCGACGGCCAGCAGCGTCCAGCCGGCGAAGAAGCCGACGTCCCGGCCGAGGCCCGCGCGGACGATCGCATACGTGCCGCCAGCGTTCGGCACGTAGCGGGCGAACCGCCCGTAGATGAGCGCGAGGCCGATCGCGCCGATGCCGGCGACCCAGAACGCCGCGGGCGTGTAGCCGCCCACGCGCGTGGCCGCGACCGCCGCGATGACGACGGCCGAGATCTCCGGCGCCGTGACGCCGAGTGACTGCGCGATCAGGCCGGGGAGGCCGACCGCGTTGCGGCGGAGACCGCGTCCTCCCTCGTGTCCGGAAGCTTCCAATCTGTCCTCCTGGGGCCGATGACGGGCAGCAAGGGCTTGCGGCCCTGCTCACGATGTGAGATAACGTCCCACATGGCGCGAGAGCTGTCAAGCCTGCGCGGGCGGCTTGCCGGCGGCCGCGCAGTCGGGACATTCGTCAAGCTGGCGGCGCTCGAGTCGGTCGACATCTGCGCGGCGACGCTCGATTTCTGCGTCGTCGATCACGAGCACTCCCAGCTCGGCGAGTCGGACGTGCTGCGGCTCGTCCGGCACGCGGCGGCCCTCGGCTTCCCCGCCGTCGTGCGGATACCGGAGGTCGACCGCGGTGCCGTCAACCGGCTCCTCGAGTCGGGCGCGGCCGGCATTCAGCTGTCGTCGGTGCGCCGCGCCGCCGACGTGCGTGCGCTGCGCGATGCGGCGCGCTACGCACCGGACGGCACGCGCTCGATCAGCCTCGCCCACCCCGGCGCCGGGTACGGCGCGACGCCGCTTCACCGCTACCTCACCGGGGCAGAACCACCCCTGCTCGTGATCCAGCTCGAGACACGCGACACCGACGATGCGCTCACAGACATCTGCTCCGCCGGCGCCGATGTCGTGTTCCTGGGGCTCACCGATCTGCTCGTCGACTGCAACCTCGACGAGCAGGCGGCGCGCGCCCGCGCGGACGAGATCGCCGCTGCGGCCGCCGACGCCGAGGTCGCTCTCGGCGGCTTCGGCGCGGACGAGCGCTTCGTGTACTCGGTCGTCTCCTCCGACGTCGCGCTCCTGCGCGAGGCGGTCGCCGGTGTCCGTTGACCTGGCGGTCCGCGTGGCGGGCCTCGAGCTGAAGAACCCGGTCGTCGCAGGCTCCGGCGAGGCGACGGCGACCGAGGCCGGCATCCGCGCGTGCCTGGACGCGGGCGCCGCCGCGGTCGTCGCGAAATCCGTCAACGAGTCGGCCGCCGCGCGGGCACAGCTGCGCGCGGCCGAATACGTCGTCCTCGACGAGCACCTCCAGCCGCGCCCGCTCGGGCCGGCGGGACGCACCGACTCGCTCTTCTGCCGTTCGGGCCTCCTCGACGTCGAGCTCGACGAGTGGATCGACACGATCGCCCGCCTCGACCGGGACGCCGCGACGCGGGACGCGTACGTCGTCCCGAGCCTCATCGTCGCCGACCTCGAAGAGGCGGCGCGCCATGCGCGGGCGTTCGAGGCGGCGGGCGTGCGGTGGCTCGAGCTGAACGTCGGCGCGCCGCATGCCGAGGAGGCCTCGGCGGGCGCATTGCGCACCGGCGTCGACCTCGTTGCGCGCGTTCGTGCGGCGGTCTCGATCCCGCTCAGCGTGAAGCTCCGCGCCGGCGACTCCGTCGCGGACACGCTCGCCGCCGGAGCCGACGCCGTCTGCCTGGCGACGCGGGCGATGGCGTTCGTGCCCGACCTGGAGACGCGGCGGCCGCTGCTCGGCACGTTCGCCGCGATCGGCGGCGCGTGGGCGCTTCCGCTCTCGCTGCGCGAGGTCGCGAAGGCGCACCTCGCGCAACCCGAGGCGTCGATCGTCGGCACGAACGGTGCCCGCGACGGCTACGACGTCGCGCGGTTCCTGCTCGCCGGAGCGAGCGCGGTCGCGATGACGAGCGCCGTGATCACCAATGGTCCCGCCGTTCTCGCACGCGCGCTCGGCGAGCTCGCGGGCTACTGCGCAGATCACGGCGTCGCCGCGCGCGAGCTCGTCGGCGAGGCCGCACGTCATGTTCAGACCTACGAGGAGGTGGCGATTGAGCGTCGGCTCTGAGATCAGCGTCGCGCAGCTCGAGTCGGATCCGTACCCGATCTACGCCCAGCTGCGCGCCGAGCAGCCGGTCTGCTTCGTCGAGTCCGTCGGTCTCTGGCTCGTCACGCGCTGGGACGACGTCCAGTACGTCGACAAGGCACCCGACCTCTTCACCGGAGAGACGGAGCCGTCGACGCTCAACCGGACCTTCGGCAAGAACCTGCTCGGCTCCGAGGGCGCGTACCACGACCGGATCCGCAAGATCATCTATCCCTGGTTCCGCGTCGGCGCGATCGGCGACTATCCCGACAAGGTCGTCGCGCCGATCGCGAACGAGCTCGTCGACTCGTTCGTCGATCGCGGCAGTGCCGACCTCGTCTCGGAGTTCGCCGAGCCGCTCTCCGCCCGCGTCCTGAAGCAGGCACTCGGGCTGTCGTTCGTGGAGGAGGACACCCTCCGGCGCTGGTTCGTGGAGCTCGCGACCGGCGCCGCCAACTTCGAGGGCGATCCCGAGAAGCAGGCGGTCGCCGACGCGGCGAGCGCAGAGGTCGACGAGACGCTCGCGCCCGTGATCGCGCAGCTCGAACACGAGCCGGACGACACGCTGCTCTCCTCGATGGTCAACACCCAGGTCGACGGCCAGCGGCTGACGCGCGCCGAGATCCAGTCCAACCTCAAGGTGATGATCGTCGGCGGGCTCCAGGCGACGACCGACCTGATCGGGCTCTCGCTGTGGGCGATCCTGTCGCACCCGGAGCAGTTCGAGGAGGTTCGCGCCGACCCGACGCTCGTCGACCCCGCGATCGAGGAGGCTGCCCGCTGGCACTCGCCCGTCGGCACCTCGACGCGACAGACGACGCGCGCGACCGAGCTCGGCGGCGTGCAGCTCGAGCAGGGCTCGCTCGTCGCCGCGGTCCTCGCGTCCGCGAACCGCGACGAGCGGAACTGGCAGGACCCGGACCGCTACGACATCCATCGCCGCGAGGGCGGCCACCTCGCGTTTGCGACGGGCCCGCACCTCTGCATCGGCGCACGGCTCGCGCGCTACGAGACGCGCACCGCATGGCGTGTCCTGCTCGACCGCCTCCCGAACCTGCGACTCGACCCGGCGCGGCCGATCGAGATCTCGGGCTGGGAGTTTCGTTCCCCCCACCACCTCGACGTGCTTTGGAAGTGAGAGCAATGGAGCTTAGAGACGAGCTGACACAGGACTACCTCGACCGCCTGCGCGCGGTCCAGCCGAGCGACCTGCCGGAGGACCTCGACCTGTTCGACGAGGCGACGGCGACGCGCGGCCGGCGGCTGAACAAGGCGGCGTACTCGCTGAAGGACGAACATCAGCGCGAGCTGTTCCATCGCGACGAGGCGGCGTGGATGGCGCAGTTCGGTTTGACGGACGCCGAGGAGGAGCTGATGCGCAAGCGCGACTGGATCGGGCTGTGGCGCAACGGCATGTCGATCTACGTGATGGTCAAGCTCTCGGGCGTGACGAACACGCCGCTGCCCGAGATCGGCAAGCAGATGCGCGAGAGCGGAGGAGCCAATGGCTAGGGTCGTCGGAGGGATCGGCGCGAGTCACGCGCCCTCGATGGAGCACATCTACGACGCGGGCGAAGAGGTCCGCGAGTCCGAAGAGTGGCAGCCGCTCTTCGGTCCGTTCAAGGACGTCGCGACGTGGCTCGAGGAGCTCAGGCCCGATCGGCTGGTCGTGATCTACAACGACCACATGGACCAGTTCTACCTCGACGCGTACCCGACCTTCGCGCTCGGCGTCGCCGCCGAGTATCCCGTCGCGGACGAGGGCTTCGGCGCACGGCCGTTCCCACCACTGCCGGGCGACGCGAAGCTCGGCTGGCACGTCGCGCGCTCGCTCGTCGCGGACGAGTTCGACATCACGATCTGCCAGGAGCTCGAGGTCGACCACGGCGTCATCTCGCCGCTGCCGATGGTCGACTTCAGCGAAGGCGAGGGCGGCTGGAAGATCCCGATCGTCCCGCTCGCCGTCAACGTGATCCTGCACCCGCTGCCGTCGCCGCTCCGGTGCTGGAAGCTCGGGCAGGCGCTGCGGCGCGCGATCCTCTCCTACGAGGAGGATCTCCGCGTCGTCGTCGTCGGCACGGGCGGCCTGTCCCATCAGCTGACCGGCCCGAAGTTCGGCCGCGTGACACCGGAGTGGGACCAGGAGTTCATGCGGCTGCTCGCCGAGGACCCCGAGTCCCTGACGAGGTACACGTACGAGGAGCTGATCAAGCTCGGCGGCACCGAGTCGGTCGAGGTCGTCAACTGGCTGGCGATGCGCGGCGCGCTGCCGCGCGACGCACGCCCCCTCGTGCAGGCCTACTACGCCCATCGCATCATGGGCTACGGCCTGCAGACGTTCGAGGTGGCGGCATGACCGATGTGGTCGAGCGCCTGCTCGACGGCGCGGTCGACCTGCACGTGCATCCCTATCCGTCGCCGTTCCCGCGCCGGATGGACGCGGCCGAGGCGGCGCAGCGCGCCGCCGACGCGGGCATGCGCGCGATCGTCGTCAAGTCGCACCACCACGACACCGCGATGGACGTCGCCGCGCTGCGCGAGCACGGCATCGCCGCGTCGGGCATCGACGTCTTCGGCGGCATCGCGCTGAACACGCAGGTCGGAGGGCTCAACCCGCACGCCGTCAACCTTTGTCTCGCGATGGGCGGGAAGATCGTCTGGTTCCCGACGATCGCGTCGCCGAAGCACATCGAGCACCACCGCGAGCATCCGCAGCTGAAGTTTCCGCAACTCGCGGTCGACCTGATTCCGGAGGAGCCGATCGACGTCTTCGCGAGCGGTGACGGGAAGCTGCGGCCCGAGGTGCACGCGATCCTGAAGATGATCGCCGACGCCGACGCCGTGCTCGCGTCCGGCCACATGCCGGCACCGTCGATCATCGCCGTCTTCGCGGCTGCGAAGGAGCACGGCGTTCGGCGGATGATCGTCAACCATCCGAACTTCGTGATCGAGGCCACGAAGGACGAGGTAAGGCGGCTGGCCGAGCTCGGTGCGACGATCGAGCACTCGCTCTGCATGTACGACGAGGAGTCGTCGTTCCACAACTGGCAGATCGACACGCTGGTCGACTGGATCCGCTGGGTCGGCCCCGAGCGCTCGTCGCTCGGCTCCGACCTCGGGCAGGCCGGCAACCCGTTTCCGGCCGACTCGTTCCGGAAGATCTGCTCCCGCCTCCTCGAGGCCGGGATGACCGAGCGCGAGGTGCGGACGATCGTCGCCGACAACCCCGCACGGCTGCTCGGTGTCAATGGATGACGGGTGTGGATGGATGATGTCGTGCTCGCGCGGCACGGCGAGACCGCGACGACCGCCGGCGGGATCGTCGGTGGCGACGCGCCGCTGAGCGCGCGCGGCCGGGAGCAGG
>JABFWJ010000187.1 GCA_013362295.1 Thermoleophilia bacterium | reverse complement strand
CGGGGAAACCCGTCGTGGCGGAACGAGACCGTCGAGCCGCCGTCGCGCGCGTCGACGTCCCAGCGGATCGTGGTGCCGACCCAGTGCGGCGGGAACGTCTCGGTGCGCCAGACCACGGTCCGCTCGTCGGACTGCTCGAGCCGGAGGTCGAACGGCGCCGGGGCGATCGCGAACTCGACCTTGACGACCTCTCCAACCTGTTCGGGGACGTCGGCACGGCTCGTCCAGAAGCCCTTGATCCCGTCGGTCGTCTTGACAGCGTCGAGCACTTGCTGCGGCTCGGCGTCGACGTCGAAGCGGAAGTGCACGTCGGTCACGGTCGCTCCTCTCAGCGAGGGGAAGTCATTTAAGGGAAGGCGAAAACGTACCACACATTTCACCGTAGGCTAAAATGAAGGGATGGACGCCTTGCAGCTCGTCGCCGAGCCCCGCCGGCAGGAGATCCTCCGTCTCGTCTGGGACGACGAGCTGCCGGTCGGCGACCTCGTCGCGCGGCTCGACCTGAGCTACGCGGGCGTCTCCCAGCACCTCGCACTGCTGCGGGACGCCGGGTTCGTGACGGTGCGCCGCGACGGCAAGCGCCGCCTCTACCGGGCCGATCGTGCAGGTCTCGGCCCGTTGTCGCAATTCCTGGAGTCGTTCTGGACGAGTCGGCTCGACCGGCTCGCGTCGCTCGCCGAGGAGGCCGAGCGGGCTGGGTGACGTCGTCGTCACACGGCTGATCGCCGCCTCGCCGGCGACGGTGTTCTCGTTCTTCACGGATGTCGGGCGGTGGACCGCGTGGCAGGGCGTGGGCGGTGAGCTCGATGCGCAACCCGGCGGGGCGCTCCGGATTCACATGCCGGGCGGACAGATCGCCTCGGGTGAGCTCGTCGAGCTCGTCCCGCACAGCCGCATCGTGTTCACCTGGGGCTGGGAAGGCGACGTGCCGCCGGTGTCGCCGGGCTCGACGACCGTCGAGATCGAGCTCGAGCCGGTCGAGACCGGCACGCTGCTGCGGCTGACCCACCGGGGGCTCGCCCCGCCGCCCGTCGCGGAGCACCACCGGCAGGGGTGGGAGCGCTACCTGGAGCGGTTGCGCGTCCGGGCCGAGGGCGGCGACCCGGGCCCCGACACGATGGCCTAGGAGGGATTGGCGAAATACAGGTTGTGCCGCCGGGCCGCGCTGGACGCCCCGATGCTGCGTCCTCGGTTGCATCGATAGCCCGGCTATCGACGCGCCCTGCGTCCTTGCCTCGGAACGTCCATCGCACCCCGGCGACGAACGGCATTCCGCCAATCCCTCCTAGCCGGGCGCGAACACGTGCGCGATCTCGCGCAGTTCCGGCTCGCACCGTTCCAGCGCGGATGCGATCGAGGGATCGAACTGGCTCCCGGCGCCGCCGGCGATCTCGGCGAGGGCCGCGTCCCACGACCTCGCCGAGCGGTACGGGCGCTCGCTCGTCACGGCATCGAGCGTGTCCGCGACCGCGAAGATCCGCGCACCGAGCGGGATGTCCGTGCCCGCAAGTCCGTCGGGATAGCCGTCGCCGTCCCAGCGCTCGTGGTGGGAGCGCACGACGTGCAGGCACTCCCCCTTCAAGAGGCTGATCTCGCCCAGCATCTGCTCGCCGATCACCGTGTGCATCTGCATCACGCGCGCCTCCGGCTCGGAGAGCGCCGCCGGCTTGAGCAGGATGCGGTCGGGGACGCCGATCTTGCCGATGTCGTGGAGGAGGAAGCCGTACTCGAGGCTCGCGTCGTCGAGCAGGTCGGGCGCGACCGCCCTCGTCAGCTCGACGGCGTACCGCTGCACCCGCTCCGAGTGCGCGCCGGTGCCCGCGTCCTTCGACTCCAGTGCCGTCGCGAGCGCCGTCACGGTGTCCCGGTAGGCCCGCTGCAGGAGCGCCCGCTGCCGGCGCTCGAGCTCGAGCAGGCGCCGCAGGTCCTCCGCGTAGTGCATCAGCTGACCCTTCGGCTCCGCGGTGCGACGCCGCTCCGCGTGCGGGTCTCCCCGCCCGTGGGCGACCGCCTCGACGACGGAGAGGAGATCGAGCGGGCTGAAGGGCTTGCGCAGGAACGCGTCGGCGCCCGCCTCGCGTGCCTGCCGCTCGCCGTCGCCCTGGATCGAGCCGGTGAGCAGGACGACGCCGATGTCGCTCGTCGAGCTCTGCGCCTTCAGCGAGCGGCAGAACGTCAGTCCGTCGATGCCGGGCATCGCGATGTCGAGGATGACCACGTCGGGGCGGCTCCGTGCGATCGACCTGGAAGCGCCGTCGACGTCGCGTGCCTCCGAGACCTCGACGTCGGCGCCTTCGAACGTCGCCCGGAGCAGCGCGCGCAGTCCCTCGTCGTCGACGACGACGAGAATCCGCCTGCGCACACGCTCCGCGACCGGCGATTTCGCGCCGTAGACGAGCACTCGGTTCTTCCCCGCCCACTTCGCGGCGTAGAGCGCGGCGTCGGCCGCACGGAAGAGATCGGCCGGTTCCAGGCCGTCGCCGGGCGCCGAGGCGATCCCGGCCGAGAGCGTCGGCAGCGGCTGACCGCGGCGCTGCCGCACCAGCGCCGCTCGCATCCGCGCCGCCACACGGAAAGCCGCCGCCGAATCGCCCTCGACCACGACGGCGAATTCCTCGCCGCCGATCCGGAACACCTCTTCGTCGGCCCGCACCTCGCGGAGCAGGGCGACCGCCACCTGCCGCAGCACCTCGTCGCCGGCGTCGTGGCCGCGCGTGTCGTTCACGTGCTTGAAGTCGTCGAGATCGAGCAGCACCAGGCTCGTCGGACCCCCTGCGCGCAGCGCCGCCGCCAGCCGCTCGTCGAAGGCGCGCCGGTTCGAGAGGCCCGTCAGCGGGTCGCGCCGTGCCTCCGCGATGCTCTCTTCGAGCGAATGGTCGAGCGCGAGCGACGACGCGGTGATCTCCGCCACCTCCGAGACGAGCCCGAGGTCGATGTCGTCGCCGAGCCCGCTGAGGGCGAGGACGCCGAGCGTGCGACCGCCTGCAACCAGGGGGACTGCGACGAGGTCGCCGTCGCGCGTGAGCCCGGACGCGCCGAACGCCTGCACCACCGCGCCGGGTGCCGGCTCCGTGTCCTGCTCCGGCACATACGCCGTCACTTGCTGGGCGCCGGTCAACCGGCGCAGCTCGGCCGCCGCCAGCTCGAGCTTGGAGGCGCCGGGCAGGGCGCGGGTCATGGCGCGGGCGATGCGCAGGATCGGGTCGGTGGCCCCGGTGATCGCGCGCTCGAGCTCCCAGAGGTCGGCGCTCTTCGCGCAGTACGCACTCGCGCCGGCCTCCATCATCGCCATCACGACCGCGCTCTCGTCCGAGCCCGCGAACGCCACCACGCGAGTCTCGGGCAGGAGCGCCCGGATCTGCCGTGTCGCGTCGACGCCGCCCAGGACCGGCATCTCGACGTCCATCAGCACGACGTCGGGGACGAGCGAGCGCGCGAGCTCGATCGCCTGCGTGCCGTCCTCGGCCTCCCCGACGACCTCGAGCGTCGGATGATCGGCCAGGGTCGCGCGCAGCATCGCCCTGATCTCGGGAGCGTCGTCGCAGACGAGGAGGCGCGTCATGCCGCCGCCACCGCCGTCGTCGCCCGCACGACACCCGAGCGGACGGGCGCCGCCCCGGTGATGGCGGCGGTCAGTACCTCGACGCGGCTCTCCTTGGTCAGGTACGCGTCGGCGCCCGCCGCCTCCGCCTGGACTCGGTCGACCGGATCGTCCGAGGAGGTCAACATCACGATCCGCGTCGCGGGGAGACGATCGCGGATCAGCCGGGTCGCCTCGAAACCGTCCATCACAGGCATGGAGATGTCCATCAGGATGCAGTCGGGCGCAAGCGTTCCGGCGAGCTCGACGCCCGCGGCCCCGTTGCGAGCCCGGCCGACGACGACGACGTCGTCGACCGCTTCCAGGAGCAGCTGGACGGCATCGGCGTAGATGTCGTTGTCCTCGACGATGAGGAGCCGGACCCGGCGGGGGCGGCGGATGAAGTTCACGTGCGGACCTTTCTCGTGATTGCGGCGAGATAAAGAACGACGAACCCCCGAAAACTTGCAAGGACTGTGCAAATCCCTCGTTCGAGGGACTGCGCAGGCCCGGCCCCGGCACGAGACTTCGTCCGACGAGTGGCGACAGTCCCTGCAATCGGCCGCGCTGCGACCGTCGCATCGGCGACGGACGCCACCGAACGTCTTTACGCCAGGCATCACCGTAAGGTTTACGCGTTTTGCCTCTATCAGCTGCGCGACCGCGACGACGCGGCCGAGGCGGCCCAGACGACGTACATGCACGCGCTGACCGCGCTCCGGCGCGGCGTCGACCCGGCCTTCGAGCTGCCCTGGCTGATCTCGATCGCGCGCAACGTCTGCCGCACGAAGTGGGATGCCGGGAAGCGGCGGCGCCGGATCGAGCTCGTCCGCGACCCCCACGATCTCGCGAACCTCGCGCCGGCGCCCGAAACGGGCGAGCTCGTCGGGATCGAGGACGCCCTCGGCGCGCTGCCGGAGCCCCAGCGCCGTGCCCTCGTGCTGCGCGAATGGCACGGCCTGTCCTACCAGGAGATCGCCGACGAGCTGGAAGTCAGCCTCTCCGCGGTCGAGACGATGATCTTCCGCGGCCGCCGCACCCTTGCCCAGGAGCTCGGGGCCGACGAGAAGGGCCGGCGCAGCTTCGGAATCGGGTCGCTGCTCGGCGGCCTCAAGTCCGGCGTGGGCGGCAGCCTCTCCGCGAAGGTCGCGGTCGGCGTCGTCGCCGCGGTCGGTGTCGGCGTCACGGCGGCGCAGGAGCTCGCCAAGCCGTCGCACACGCGCGCACAGCGTCCCACGCACACCTCGGCCGTGCTGTCGGCGCCTGGGGCCCTCGCCGCCGCGCCCCTCTCGGCGCCGCCGCGCCGCGGCGCGACGCGGGTAGTCCGGGCCGGTAGGGCCCACAAGCCGCTCTCGGTACATCGTGCCGCGCGCGTGCGCGCGCCGACGACTCTGCCGCCGCGGCCGAAAC
>JABFWJ010000324.1 GCA_013362295.1 Thermoleophilia bacterium | reverse complement strand
GGCTGCGGCGGACGTCGAGGAACTGCACGGCGTACGCATCGAGCTGGCGAGCGCGGGCGACCTGCCGCTCGACGAGTCGCTCGAACAGCTCGTGCTCGCCGCCCGCCAGGCGATGACGAACGCGGCCAAGTTCTCGACCGCCGACGAGATCTCCGTGTACCTCGAGACGACGGGCGACCAGGTCGCCGTGTTCGTCCGCGACCGCGGTGTCGGCTTCGACCGAGCCACGGTCCCGGCAGACCGGCGCGGCGTCGCAGAGTCGATCGAAGGCCGCATGCGCCGAGCCGGCGGAACGGCGACGGTGACCTCCTCGCCCGGCACCGGGACCGAGGTCGAGCTGACGCTCCCCGGGAGTATCCGGTGATCCGCGTCGTCCTCGTCGACGACCACGAACTCTTCCGCGCCGGCGTCCGCGGCGAGCTCGGGGCGGCGGTCGAGATCGCGGGCGAGGCGGGCAGCGTCGCCGAGGCGGTGCCGCTGATCCGCGACCTCGATCCGGACGTCGTCCTGCTCGACGTGCATCTTCCCGACGGCGGCGGCGAGGCGGTGATCGCAGCGGTCGCGCAGGAGCGGCCCGGAGTGAAGTTCCTCGCGCTTTCGGTCTCCGACGCCGCGGAGGACGTGATCGGCGTCATCCGAGCGGGTGCACGCGGCTACGTGACGAAGACGATCTCGCGCGACGAGCTCGCCGCTGCGGTCGCACGGGTCGCCGAGGGCGATGCCGTGTTCTCGCCGCGCCTCGCGGGGTTCGTGCTCGACGCATTTCGCGAGGGCGTGCGCGTCGGCGACGACGCCGAGCTCGAGAACCTGACCGCGCGCGAGCGCGAGGTGCTGCAGCTGATCGCGCGCGGTTACAGGTACAAGGAGATCGCCGCCCGGCTGCATCTGTCGGTGAAGACCGTGGAGGCCCACGTCTCCAGCGTCCTGCGCAAGCTGCAGCTCTCCTCCCGCGCCGAGCTCACCCGCTGGGCGCACGAGCGCCGCCTCATCTAGGAGGGATTGGCGGAATGCCGTTCGTCGCCGGGGTGCGATGGGCGTTCCGAGGCAAGGACGCAGGGCGCGTCGATAGCCGGGCTATCGATGCAACCGAGGACGCAGCATCGGGGCGTCCAGCGCGGCCCGGCGGCACAACCTGTATTCGCCAATCCCTCCTAGCCGAGCGCGAGCTCGATCTTGCCCTCGTTGCGCGCGATCGCCTCGACGCGCACCTCGATCGGATTTCCGAGCTTGTACGTCCGGCCGGTCGTGCGGCCCGCGAGGGCGGTGCCGAGCGTGTTGATCTCGAAGAACTCGCCGTGCAGCCGCCGTGCCGGCAGGAAGCCCTCGAACACCTCGCCGAAACGGACGAAGAGGCCGGAGGCGATCACACCGGTGATCTCGCCCTCCCAGCTCTCCTCCCAACCCCGTTCGAAGAGCAGGCGCTCGAGGAGCCAGGCGAGGCAGATGTCGTCGGCGAGGTACTCGATCTGCGCCGCCTCCCGCTCTCGCTCCGAGGTGTGCGCGGCGAGGGGCTCGAGCTCGCCGGGGAGCGGGTCGTCCGACAGGCCGAGCTCCCGCAGCAGCGCCCGGTGCACGACGAGGTCGGGGTAGCGCCGGATCGGCGAGGTGAAATGGCAGTACGCGGTGCTCGCGAGCCCGGAGTGGCCGAGGTTGCGCGAGTCGTAGCGAGCCTGCTTGAGCGAGCGCAGGACGAGCGCTGGGAACGCGTACCGGCCCCGCCCGGACTGCTCGACGTACTCGGCGAGGCGCTCGGAGATCGCACCGGCAAGCCTCGCCGCCTGCCGCGGCGTCAGCCGGTCCGGGGCGGGCGGCGTCGGGACGCCGAGGTCGACGAGCTTCGCGAGCAGGTGCTCGATCGACAGCGGGTCGGGCGGCTCGTGGACGCGGTAGAGCGCGTTCCGGTTGCGCGAGGCGAGGAACGCCGCCACGTGCTCGTTCGCGAGGATCATCAGCTCCTCGACGAGCACGTGCGCGTGCGGCTCGGCCTCGAGCCGGGCTTCTGCCACGCCGCCGGACCCGTCGAAGCGAAACACGGCCTCCGGCGTCTGCACCTGGAGCGCCCCGCGCGCGAATCGCTCGGCTCGCAGACGCTGCGCGAGCTCGTCGTTCAACGCGAGCGCGTCGAGCACCGCGGGCGAGCCCTCGAGCCGTTCTGCCTGGCCGTAGCTCAGCCGCGCGTCCGAGCGGATCGTCGAGCGATAGAAGATCGGCTCGCCGTTCGGCGGCATCTCGACCGTCACGCAGAGCCGGTCCTGGTGCGGCCGAAGTGAACAGAGGTCGTCGGCGAGGTCGTGCGGGAGCATCGGCGCGACGGTGCCGGGCACGTACGTCGAAAATGCGCGATTGGCCGCGCCGCGGTCGAGCGGGGTCCCCGCCCCGACGAACCACGACACGTCTGCAATATGAACCCACGCGCGAATGCCGTCCGCGTCGCGGCGGAACGAGAGTGCGTCGTCGTAGTCCTTCGCCGTCTCGGGATCGATCGTGTAGGTGAGGAGGTCACGGAGGTCGGCACGGTTCGGGTCGACAGCCTCGGGCGGTTGATGCGGCTCGAACGGCTGCCGCAGCCCGCGTTCGACGAGCAGCGCCTCGAGCACGTTCTCGATCCGGTCGGCCGGACCGAGCAGCTCCTCGACCTTCGCCCGCCCCCGACCCGTCCGCACGACGGCGAGATCGCCTGCCGAGACGTCGCCGATGCCTTTCGACTCCAGCACGACCGGCACGCCCGGCGTGAAGTAGGGGTCGCCGACGACCAGCCGCCCGCGGCGGCTAACTTCGACGACGAGTCGCGAAGAGTCGGAGAGCTGCGTCAAGGGCGTGCCGCGAGCGTATGTCAGGCTGCACGCCGTTGCGGGAGATGTCGACGCCGGCGGGCGTCAGGTAGCGCGCGACGGTGAGCTTCAGCGCCGCACCGGACGGCAGGCGCACGATCTCCTGCACGAGGGACTTGCCGTACGTCCGCTCGCCGACCACCGTGGCCCGTCCGTGGTCCTTGAGCGCGCCCGCGACGACCTCGGAGGCGCTCGCACTGCCCTCGTCGACGAGCACCGCGAGCGGGATCGTCGAAGCCGGCCCGCCCCGCGAGTAGAGGATGCGGAGCGGTTCGTGTGCGCCCGCGAGCGAGACGACGCTCGCGCCCGGGCGGAGGAACAACGACACGACGCCGACCGCTTGATCGAGCAGGCCGCCGGGATTGGCGCGGAGATCGAGGACAAGCGCGGTCGCGCCGTTCCGCTTCAACCGTTCGAGCGCCGTCTTGCTCTGCATCGCGGATCCGCGCGTGAACGCGTCGAGGCGCAGCACGCCGACGTTCTTGACGAGCCGCGCGTGCACCGCGTGCAGCGCGAACGCGCGCCGTACCAGCCTGAACCGGAGCTCGCGCCCGTCGCGCAGGACGCGGAGCGTGACGGTGCTCCCGGGCTGCCCGAGGATTCGCCCGAGCGCCTCGTCGAACGTCAGCCCGGCCGTGGAAGCGCCGTCGACCGCCATGATCGTGTCGCCGGGGAGCACCCCGGCGACCCGGGCCGGCCCCTTGATCGTCCGGCGCACGAGCAGGCCGCCGGGAGCCGGGAGGACCGTGACCCCGATCCCGCCGTAGCCGCCGGCCACGGGGCGGCGGGCCAGACGGTACTCGGGCGCCGAGAGGTAGGTCGTGTACCGGTCGTGGAGCGCGCCGAGGAGGCGCGGAAGGGTCGGCTGCGCGAGCACGCTCTTCGAGAGCGGACGGTAGTAGTGCGAGGCGAGCTCGGCGCGCACCTGGTCGACCTCCGCCGCCCGGTACGCAGGGCGGGTGACCGGACGCAAAGCGAGGCCGATCCCGAAGGCCGCCAGCGCCGCTGTCCCCAGCGCGAGGCACACCGTCCGCCGCATGATCGATCGAGATTAAGCGATCAGCCGGTTGGCCGCCAGATGACCGAGCGTCTAGACCTGGAGGAAGCGCCGGATCGTGAGGCCGGAGCCGACGGCGCCGAGCCCGAGGCCCATGGCGAGCAGGATGAGCGCGGTCAGCGGGAAGCTGAGAGCGCGCACGTCGGTGTCTCCGGACAGGTGCGGCAGGATCGAGGGCAGCGCGATCGCCTTGCCGAGCACGAGGAAGAAGACGGCGAGCAGCGACCCGAAGAGCCCGCAGATCAATCCTTCGAGCATGAACGGACCGCGCACGAACCAGTTCGTCGCGCCGACGAGCTTCATCACCTCGATCTCACGTCGCCGCGAGAAGATCGACAGCCGGATCGTGTTCGAGATCAGGAGGATCGACGCGACGAGCAGCACGAGCGTCGCCACAGTGAAGACGATCTCGATCACGTGCGCGACCTGGAGGATGCGGTGTGAGATCCGCTTGCCGTCGTTCACCTTCCCCACCCCGGGCGGCTTGTGCGGCGTGACGATCGAGTTGTAGAGCAGGTCGACGTGCTCGGCCTTGTCCGGCGTCACGTCGAGCGAATCGGGCAGCGGGTTCGATGTGAGGTTCTTGACGAGCTCGGGATAGCGCCGCTTCATCTGCGCGAAGGCCTCTCCCTTCGAGATGTACTTGACGCCGCCCGGCGCGACGTACGGGCTCTGCTGGAGCGTGCGCGCGACGTCGTTCTTCTGCTGCGTGGTGGCGCCCGGCAGGAAGTACACCTTCACGACGAGCTGCTTCTTCACGTGGTTCGACCACGACACGGTCCAGGTGCCGAGCGCGATGAAGAGGCCGAGCAGGAACATTCCGATCAGCACCGTCATCGTCGCGGCGAACGTCGTCGAGAGGTTCGCGCCGAGCGACCGCCAGGCCTCCGATACAAGCAGCCTGAAACGCCCTGCCATTACTCGTAGCCTCCGCGGCGCTCGTCACGAGCGAGGCGGCCGTCCTCGAGCTGGATGACGCGCTTGCGCATCTTGTCGACCATCTCGCGGTCGTGCGTGACCATCAGGATCGTCGTGCCGCTGCGGTTGATGCGGTAGAGGAGCTGCATGATCCCGACCGACGTGTCGGGGTCGAGGTTCCCGGTCGGCTCGTCGCAGACGAGGAGCG
>JABFWJ010000219.1 GCA_013362295.1 Thermoleophilia bacterium | reverse complement strand
ACGGATGAGATCTGGGTCGCGATGCTGGCCGGGCGGCTCGTGCCCGTGCTCGGGACGGGCGTGCCGCTGAACGGAGGCGGCGATGCGCATCTGCCGGCTCGCGACCAGCTTGCCGCCTACCTCGCGCGCACCTTCGATGCGCCGCGTGAGCACGCCGGCGACCTGGCGAAGGTCGCGCAGTACATCGTCGTCACGCGCGGGATCGGCCCGCTCTACGACGAGTTGCACGACATCTTCGACCGTGAGTACGAACCGCAGCCGGTGCATCGCCTGCTGGCCGCGCTTCCTCCGGCCCTGCGGGACCTGGGCGCGCCGCAGCAGTTGATCGTGACGACCCACTACGATCGTGCGCTCGAGCAGGCGTTCGACGAGACCGGCGAGCAGTACGACGTCGTCTCGTACATCTCGCTGGGGCGCGACCGCGGCAAGTTCCTGCACCGGTCGGCGGAGGGCGACGAACGCGTGATTCAGCTTCCGAACGCGTACGCCGACGTGCCGCTCGAGCGCCGGCCCGTGATCCTGAAGATCCACGGGGAGGTCGACCGCGCACCGGCCCGCGCGTCGGAGAGCTTCGTCGTGAGTGAGGACGACCACATCGCATACCTCGCCGAGACCGGCCTCGCCGGCGTCCTTCCCGTCACGCTCGCCGCGCGCCTGCGGCGAAGCCACTTCCTGTTCCTCGGGTACGGGCTGCTCGACTGGAGCCTGCGCGTGTTCCTGCACCGGCTGTGGTCGGACGGGCAGGTCGACTACCGGTCATGGGCGGTCCAGCCTGCGGCCGGAGTCGTCGAGCGCGAGTTCTGGAAGAAGCGCGGCGTCGAGCCGAGCGCGCGCGGGCTCGACGAGTTCGTCTCGATCTTGCGTGCCCGTCTCGCCGACACGACGTTGGAAGGAGCTGTGCGATGACGATCGTCGCGGAGGCGGTCCGCACGCCGTACAAGGGCCTCAGCCCGTTCACCGACAGCGAGCTCGACGCGCTCTTCTTCTTCGGGCGGGAACGTGACACGGAGATCGTTGCGGCGAACGCGCTCGCAACTCGACTGACGGTTCTCTACGGGCCGAGCGGCGTCGGCAAGAGCTCGTTGCTCCGCGCGGGAGTCGCCCGCTCGCTGCGCGGTGTCACCCAGGTGGAGCCCGTGGCCGTGGCCTACTTCAGCTCGTGGGCCGGCGACCCGCTCGGGGGCATCGAGGACGCGGCTCGTCGCGCGCTGGCCGAGGCCTTCGGAGGCGATCCGGGCGACGCCCCGGGCGACTTCGTCGACCGTCTCGACTCGTGGACGGCGGCGCTCGGCTGCGAGCTGTGCCTCGTGCTCGACCAGTTCGAGGAGCTCTTCCTCTACCACGAGGAAGGCGGATTGCTGGATGTCCTGCCCGAGCTCGTCACGAGGCCCGGCCTCCGGGTCAACGTTGTGCTCGGCATCCGCGACGACGAGCTCGCGAAGCTCGACGTCTTCAAGGCGCGAATTCCCGGGCTCTTCTCGAACTATCTGCGGCTCGACCTTCTCGACCGCGCGGGCGGGCGCGCAGCGATCCTCGGCCCGCTCGAGCGGTACAACGAGCTGCAGCACGAGCAGGTGTCGATCGAGCCCGAGCTCGTCGACGCGGTGCTCGGCGAGGTCGCCGCGGGGCGGATCGATCCGGGGCTGATCGGCCGCGGAACGGTCGGCGAGGTCGTGGAGGACCGCTCGCGGGTGGAGACGCCGTACCTCCAGCTCGTGATGCAGAGGCTCTGGGACGTCGAGCGCGGTCGGCACTCCGACGTCTTGCGGCTGGCGACGCTGGCCGAACTGGGCGGCGCGCAGCGAATCGTCGAGGACCACCTGGCCCATGCGATGGACGCGCTTACCGCGGAGCAGCGTGACGTGGCGGCGGGAATGTTCGACCGCCTCGTCACGCCGTCCGGCGCGAAGATCGCGCACGGCGTAGCGGACCTCGCGAGCTTCGCGCGCGTCGACGAGTCTGACGTTCAGCCCGTCCTCTCGTCGCTGTCGCGCGAGCGCATCCTGCGGCCAACGGGCGAGAACGGTCACGCCGGCGATCGCTACGAGATCTACCACGATGTTCTTGCCGGCGCGGTGCTCGCCTGGCGGGCAAAGCACGAGGCCGAGACCGCGCTCGCGCGAGAGCGGGCCGAGGCACGGCGGCGGCAGCGGCGACTCGCGGTCGTCGCCGGCGTCGCGCTCGCTGCGTTCGCGTTGATGAGCGCGCTGGCGGCCTATGCGCTGTCGCAGCGGAGCACGGCGCGCCACCAGACCGAGCTCGCGCTCGCGCAGCAGGCGAAGGCCGAGCACGCGGCTCGGGTGGCGACGGCGGCGACCCGGAGCGAGCGGCGAGCGCGGCACAGCGCCCAGCTCGGCCAGCAGCGCTACCGGCGGCTCAGCAGGAAGAACGAGCAGATCGCGGACGAGGAGCGCAGGCAACAGACCCGCGCAGACCGGAACGCAAAGCATGCAGACGCGCAAACGGCCAAGGTGCGCGTGAAGAACGAGCAGCTTCTCGCCGAGGGCAAGACGATGACGAAGCAGAATCACACACTGGCAAGGCTGACGAAGAGCGCCAAAGCGAGTGCCGCCAGGGAGCTCCATGCCTCCAAAATCGCGCGCCGAGAGACGAAGGCGGCGCTGGCAGCGGAAAGAAGCGAGGGGATCGCGACAGAGCGCGCGAGGGCGGGCCTGTTGGAACAGCGCGCCCTGGCCGAGCTCCTGACCGATCCCGTCGCGAGCGTGCGGGACGCGCTGCGCTCGACCCGGATCGCGAAGACGACAGGCTCCGAACAGGTCCTGCGCTCCGCGCTCCGCGCGATGAACGTGCTCGCGGAGCTGCCGACCGCCGGCGCCGCGACACAGGCCGCCTACAGCCCCGACGGCACGCGGATCGCCGTCGCCGACCGCGCGGGCCAGGCACGCGTCTTCGACGCCGCCGGCGGCAAGCGGCTCTTGACGCTGCGAAACGGCGCGCCACTGAACGGCGTCGCGTGGGCGCGGGACGGTCTGACGCTCGCGACCGCGGCGAGCGACGGCAAGATCCGCGTCTGGGCACTCGACGCGCCCGACGCGCCGCAGCGCGTCCTCGACCAGGGCGGCCCCGTGCGCTCGATCCAATACTCGCCGGACGGACGCCTGCTCCTCACCTCCGGCGGGAACAGCGCCCGCCTCTGGGACGCGGGCAGCGGTGTGCTCCTGCACACGCTCCCGACGCAGCGGACGGCGCGGGCCGCGTCGTTCAGCCCCGACGGCTCGCTCATCGTCACGATCGAGAACAGCCCCTCGGCCCGCGTCTGGGAGGCCGCCACCGGGACTCTCATCTCGACGCTCACCCAGAGCCAGGAGATCACGTCCGCCGCGTTCGGCCCGAACGGCTCGCTGATCGTCACCGGCTCCCGTGACGCCACCGGCCGCATCTGGGACCCGCGCACGGAAGAGCTCAAGGCGACGCTCGAGGGCCACGCCGGGCAGATCCTCACGGTCGCGTTCAGCCCGGCCGGCGACCAGGTCGCCACGGGCAGCATCGATGGGCGCGCGCGGCGCTGGGCTCTCGACGGCCGGCCGTTGGACATCATCGAGGGCCCATCCGCGTCGGTCGTCTCGGTCGCATTCTCGCCGGACGGCCAGAGCCTCGTCGCCGCGAGCAGTGACGGAAGCGGCCTTGTGACCGGGGCCGCTCAGCGCAAGGAGCTCCTGCTCGGGCAGGCCGGGCCGCTCCGGATGGCCGTGTTCTCGCCGGACGGCAGGACGGTCGCGACTGCCGGCAGCTCGGGGGTGCGGATGTGGGACCCCTACGGAGAGGGACGACTCCGCGGGATCCACAAGTTCGACGCGGCGGCAACTGCCGTCGCGTTCGACCCGACCGGGCGCGTGATCGCGAGCGGCAGCGCGGATGGGACCGTGTTCATGCAGCGCCCGAGCGGGAGGCCGCTCCGGACATTCGCCGTCGGTTCGCCGGTGGTCGCGGCCTCTTGGGCCCGTGACGGCGTCCTGATGGTCGCGACGAAGGACGGGAAGGTGCGGCTCTACCCGGGCGGCGGCGAGGCCGCGTCCGTGACAGTCGACCACGGCTCACAGCTCGTCGACGCGACACTCCGCGACGACGGCGCAATCCTCGCGACCGCGGGATCCGACGGAGTGGTGCGAATGTGGGACGCGACAGGCCGACCACTGCGCGCGCTGACGAAGGTCGCGAACCTCGGAGCGGTCGCGCTCGACTCGACCGGCAGGCTCCTCGCGTCCTCTTCCGGCAGGCTCGTGTTCGTCTACGACGCACACACCGGCCGGCCGCTCGCGTCGCTGCGCGGTCACACCGACACCGTCACGGGGCTCGCGTTCTCACCCGACGGGAAGCAGCTCACGAGCTCGAGCAGAGACCACGACGCGCGGGTCTGGGCGATCGACGCCCTGCCGGGCGGTTCGACGCACGTCAGGGTGCTGCACCGGCACACCGCGTTCGTGAGCGGCGTCGCCTACAGCCTCGACGGGCGCTGGATCGCCACTGCCGGGCCGGCCAAGGCAGGCCTCTGGGCAGCGAGCGAGACCGACGTATCCGGCGGCTTCCTCCAGTTCGTGCGCGGCAACGTGGCGCCGATCACGAGCGTCGCGTTCTCGCCGCGCGGCTGGGAGCTCGTCACGGGCTCGCGCGACGGCAGCGTCCGCGTCTTCGACTGCAAGCTCTGCGGCGATCTGCCACAGCTCGAGTCGTACGCGCACGCAAGGCTGGCGAGCCTCCACCGCGGGTGAGGCGTCGGATTTACCTCACGGGGCGCGGGCGGATCTACGGGCTCGTCCGGTAGACACCGTCCACCTCCTCGACGACCCCGAGCAGCTCGAGCTCTGCGAGCGCCGCAGCGACGACATGTGCGCTCTGCCCCGTTGCGCCGGCGGCCTCGTCTGCGGTCGTCGCCGCGTCCGCGACCACGGCGCGAATCGCTTCGAGTCGCGGCTCGAGGGGAGAACGAGGCTCACCCGGCGACACCGGATCGATGCCGATCGTCCGCAGGACGTCGTCCGCGCACGTCACGGGAACCGCGCCTAGGCGGAGCAGGTGATTCGTCCCGTGCGAGAGCCGCGATGTGATCTCGCCGGGGACGGCGAGCACCTCGCGGCCTTCGTCGAGCGCGAGGTCGGCGGTGATCAGCGCGCCGCTGCGTTCGCGCGCCTCGACGACGACCGTAGCGAGCGTGAGGCCACCGACGATCCGGTTGCGCGCAGGGAAGCGCCAGGGGGCAGGCTCGACGCCGGGCGGATACTCCGAGACGATCAGACCGCCGCGCGCGATCTCCGTGGCGAGCGCTGCGTGAGAGCGCGGATAGTCGCGGTCGATGCCGCAGCCGAGCACCGCGACGGTTGTGCCGGACTGGAGCGCGCCGCGGTGCGCTTCGGCATCGATGCCGCGGGCAAGGCCGGAGACGACGATCACGCCTGCTGCAGCGAGCTCCCGACCGAGCGTGCGCGCCACCGACGCTCCGTACGGCGAGCACGCGCGAGCCCCGACGAGCGCGACGGACCGTCGCCCGAGCAGCTCCAGCGGGGCACCACCGCGGACGAAGAGTCCGGGCGGCGGGTCGTGGATCGACCGCAACCGCTCGGGGAAGCCCGCATCGGTGCGTGCGAGCCAACGGAACCCGCGCTCGCCGAGCGCACGCAAAAACGTCGCCTCGTCGAAGGTCGCGCGGAACGACGCGAATCGTGCGGAGCGGGGCGCGTCGAGCAGGTGCGCATCGGTGCGCGCGGCGAAGACGGCTGTCGCGAGCTCGCTCATTCCGCGCGCGACTCCGTCGCATCGATGTCGCTCAATTGGCGAGCTCCGCCGGCGGCCGGTAGGACAACGCCTCTCCGATGTGCTCGGGCTCGACGTCGTCGGCGTTCGCGAGCGCCGCGATCGTCTCGGCGACCCGCGCAACGCGGGAGCGCCCGCGGCCCGAGAGCGGAAGCCGCTCGACCGCACGTGTCAGCAGCTCGTCCGCAGCCTTGGTGCGCGCAGGCAATCGTTGGGAAAGACAGCGCCGTGCCGCCAGGACGCGCTCGCGAACGGCGGCGGACGCCTCGCCCGGCGCGCCCGCGAGCTCGGACGCACGGGGCCTGGGCACGCTCAGCAACAAGTCGAAGCGATCGAGCAGCGCCCGCGTCAGCTTCTGCCGGTAACGCTGCACGCGGTCGGGCGTGCACGAGCACTGTGCCCCGCCATCGCCGCGCGCCCCGCAGGGACACAGGTTCATCGCACCGAGCAGCATGAACCGCGCCGGGAAGACCGCACGTCCGCCGACGCGCGCGACCTGGACGAAGCCATCCTCGAGCGGTTGGCGGAGGCCTTCCAAGGCGGCGCGCTGGAACTCGGGGAGCTCATCGAGGAAGAGCACGCCGTGATGGGCAAGGCTCGCCTCGCCCGGCCGCACGCCGCCGTGCCCGCCGCCGATCAGGCCCGCCACCGACGCCGAGTGGTGCGGCGCACGGAACGGCGGGACGCGCACCAGCCCGGTCCCCGGCGCGATCAAGCCGCTCACCGAGTGGATGCGCGTCGCCTCGAGCGACGCGTCGTCGCCGAGCAGCGGCAGGATGCCCGGCAGCCGCCGCGCGAGCATCGTCTTGCCGGTGCCCGGAGGGCCGGCCAGCAGCAGGTTGTGGCGCCCCGCCGCGGCGATCTCGAGTGCACGACGAGCACGCTCCTGACCGCGCACGTCGGCGAGGTCGGGGACGTCGGCGAGCGTCTCGAAGTCATCCGCCGGCGGGGCGAGCTCGGGCGGACCGCGCTCGCCGCGGAGGTACGAGACGGCTTCGGCCAGGTGGCACATGCCGACCGGCTCGATCCCGGCAAGCGCCACCTCGGGCCCCGACTCGGCGGCGCAGAGGAGCCGGACCAGGCCGGCGCGGCGCGCGCCCTCCGCCGCGACGAGCGCCCCGGGAACGGGCCTCAGCCGGCCGTCGAGTGCGAGCTCGCCGAACGCCGCGTGCCCCTCGAGCGCTCCGACCGGCAGTTGGCGCGACGCCGCCAGCAACGCGAGCGCGATCGGCAGGTCAAAGCCCGACCCCTCCTTCCGGAGCTGTGCGGGTGCGAGGTTGATCGTGATCTTCTGGCTCACCGGCCAGTCGAGCTCGGCCGAGGCGATCCCACTGCGCACGCGCTCCTTCGCCTCCTGGCACGCCTTGTCGGCCAGCCCGACGATCGCGAACGACGTCAGCCCGCGCTGGATGTGCGCTTCAACCTCGACGCTGCGAGGATCGATTCCGACGAGGGCGTGTGTAACGGTGCGAGCAAGCACGTTGCCACGTTAGGCGACCAAACGTGACGCGTCTGTGTCGACTTCGAAACTTATGTGCGCCGCGCGACGAGCACGTCCTCGAAGTACTCGCCTGCACGCCGGCCGGTGCGCCGGTTCACGTGCCGCTGGTAGCGCTGTTCGAGTGCGAGTCCCGCACGCTCGAGGATCTCCGGATACAGCCCCCGCCGGTCGTTGACGACGATCACGAGACGCCCGCGCGGCTTCAACACCTCGGTGCACGCGTCCAGCACGCGCACGATGCCGGCGACGTACGAGTCGATCGCCGCCCTCGCCGTGCCGCGCGCGGCCGCGCCGATCTCGCGTACGCGCAGATCGTCGAGACCGAGCAGCTCGTACGCGTAGCGGTGCTGCTCGTGGTAGTCGATCAGCCCGGGGTACGGCGGCGACGTGACGACGGCGTCGAACAAGCCGGAGAGCTCGATCTCGCCCGCGTCTCCGTGCAGCACGTCCGCGCGGCGAGCTGTGCGCACGCGCGCGAACTCCTTCAAGCGCGCGAGCGTGTCGAGCGTGTAGCGGCGAAGGAAGTGATCCGCCTTCTCGACCGGCCTGCACTCGCGCTTGTGCTTGTGGCACCAGTACGGGCCCGTCTGCGGAGCCTTCGGGAAGTCGAGATCGAAATGCGTCGTCAGGCGCGCCGACCGAGCGGCGCGTGCCAGCACCACCCGTAGGACGTCTGCATGTTCGTAGTCGCCGACGAGCGAGCGGAAGCGAAGCAGGTCGTCGCGTGCCTGCGGCGCGAACCACTCGCGCACGTAGCGCCCGTCGCCGCGTCCCTCGCCCTCGCCGTGCTCGAAGCGCCTGAGCGCGTCGCGCAGCTCACGCTCGAGGACGAACGGCACGTGCTCGCTCGTCTTGACGCGCATCAGCAGGCAGTTGAACGCCGCGATGTCGACACCGACCGAGTGCAATCCGCTCTCGAGCGCCTGCACGAGCGTCGTCCCCGACCCCGCGAACGGGTCGAGCACCCGGCCGCGCGCGGGCACGTGGCGGCGGAAGAGCTCCTCGACGAGCTGCGGGATGTATTTGCCGAGGTACGGGTGCAGGCGGTGGACGTGCTTCGTCCGCTCCCGTTCGGGGAGCTCGCGCTCGGACCACGACAGGTCGGCATCGAGACCCGCATAGATCTGTTGCTGAGTCGCGCCCATGGACACGATTTCGACGCGGCGGCAGCGGCTCCTAGAACGCGTCCGGGAGGTGCTCGATCCGCCGTGCGCGCTCGGCGAGCACGTCGAAGCGCACGTTCAGGCCCGCCAGCTCGGGATGTGCGGCCAGCCACAGCTGCGCGGCGCGTCGGATTCTGGCGATCTTGCCGGCATCGACCATCTCGAACGGATCGCCGAAGCCGTCGCCGCTCTTCGACTTCACCTCGACGAACGCGAGCACTCGACCGCGGCGGACGACGAGGTCGAGCTCGGCGCCGCCGAGCCAGCGGTTGTGGTCGAGCACGCGGTAGCCGCGCCACCGCAGCCAGCGCGCGGCGCGCACCTCCGCCTCATTCCTAGGCGAGGGCTGCGAGCTCTTCTTCGGTGAGGTACGCACGCGCGCGCCATGAGCGGCGATGAATCTCGCACGGCCCTCGCTCGCGGACGATGCGCGTATGCGACGGAGTGATGTACCCGACGTGGGAGGCGAAGCCGTACCCCGGGTACATCGCGTCTGCGGTACGCATGTAACGGTCGCGTGTCACCTTCGCGACGATCGACGCGGCCGCGATCGCGGCGCTCTTCGTGTCTCCGTCCACGACGGCGCGATGCGGCGGCGCCGTCGGGCCGAGCCGGAAGCCGTCCACCAGCGAGACGTCGGCGGGCTGGCACGCCCACAACGCCTCGCGGAGCCCGCGCAGGTTGCATTTGTGCAGCCCGTCGCGGTCGATCACCGCCGCCGGGAAGACGCGCACCGACACGCGTTCGGCGCACGAGAGCACGGCGCGATACAGCTCCTCACGCGTCTCCGCATCGACCTGCTTCGAGTCGTTCAGGAGCGCGAGGGGCCGCACCCGGTGGTCGCGCAGGCACTCGTAGTCGAGCAGGACGCCGGCCACGACGAGCGGGCCGGCGAGCGGGCCGCGCCCGGCCTCGTCCGCGCCCGCCACCAGCCGTGCGCCGAGCCCGCGGTCGAACCGGAGCAGCTTCTGGCCCGTCTGGCGGCGTTTCCTCGGAGGCACGGCCCGAGGATAGCTCCGGCCACGGGCAGATCAGGCCGCGAGACCCGGAGTTTGCGAAGAAGTTACGCCTTAGCTCTGGCGCAGCTCGCGGACGCGAGCCTTCTTGCCGACCTTGCCGCGCAGGTAGTAGAGCTTCGCGCGGTTCACGTCGCCGATCGCGGCCACCTCGATCTTGTCGATCTTCGGCGAATGCAGCGGGAACGTGCGCTCGACGCCGACGCCGAACGAGTTCTTGCGGACCGTGAACGTCTCGCGGGCACCGGCGCCCTGCCGCTTGATCACGATCCCCTCGAACACCTGGATTCGCCGGCGCGAGCCCTCGATGACGCGGAAGTGCACGCGCACGGTGTCGCCCGCCTTGAACCGCGGCACTTCGCGCAACTGACGGCGCTCGATGTCCTGGATGATCGTGCTCATGTCGAAAGGCGGCCGGAACCGGGCCGGAATGGTAGCGAAAATCGCCGAAGCTGCTATCTGATCGTGATGCGGCTGGGCGGCCAGTACGTCGCGAACACCTTTCCGATCAGGTTCCGGTGCGGCACGGTCCCCCACGCCCGCGAATCGCACGACGAGACGCGGTTGTCGCCCATCATGAAGTACTGCCCCTTGCGAATCTGGATCGGCGCGATCGTGCGCGAGTCCCGGCGGTCGGCGTGGATGTACGGCTCGACGAGCCGCTTGCCGTTGACGTAGACGTAGCCGCCGCGCTCTTCCCAGCGGTCGCCGGGCAGGCCGATCAGGCGCTTGACGAACGTCCCGCCGGCGCCGCAGCGCGCGTCGGCGAGCGGCGGCGTGTGGAAGACGACGATGTCGCCGCGCTTCGGTTCCCAGAAGCGGTAGCAGAAGCGGCAGGCGAGGACGCGGTCGGAGAAGCGCGCCTCGCACTCGGAGCCGGGCTTCGCGCAATGCAGTGTCGGCTCCATCGAGCTCGATGGGATGCGGTAGGGGTTCACGACCCACGCTTTGATCGCGAGCACGATCGCGATCGCCCCGACGATCGTGACGAGCCAGTCGATCGTGACCCGCCAGCCGTGCGGCAGCCCTTCGGTCAAGTAGTCGATCGGGTTCCTCAGCGGACCTGCTCCCTTCGCCAGCCTTCGATTCGCGCATGGTCACCCGAGAGCAGTACGTCGGGCACCCGCCAACCGCGGTATTCCGCCGGGCGCGTGTAGTGAGGGTACTCAAGGCGGCCGCCCAGCTCGGTGGAGAACGATTCGAGCTCGCCCGAGCCCTCGGCCAGAGCACCGGGAAGCCGCCGCGCGATTGCATCAACCAGCACCATCGCCGGCAGGTCGCCGTTCGACAGCACGTAGGGACCGACGGAGATCGCGTCGGTCGCGAGGTGCTCCACGATCCGCTCGTCGAACCCCTCGAACCGGGCGGAGAGCAACGTCAGGTGCGGGAGCTGCGCGAGCTCCTCGACGATCGGCTGCGTCAGCTGGCGGCCCTTCGGGGTGAGCGCGATCACCGGCTGCGCGCCGCCGTCGCCGTAGACGGCGTCGAGTGCCGCGGCGACGACGTCGACGCGCAGGACCATGCCGGCGCCCCCGCCGTACGGCTCGTCGTCGACCTGCCCGTTTCTCAGCGGCGTCGTGTCGCGATAGGAGTAGAGCCGCAGGTCGAGCTCGCCGCCGAGCACCGTCGCGACCGGCCGCTGCTCCGTCATCCACGCGAACGCGTGCGGGACGAGGGTGAACACGTCGAGCTGCATCAGTCGGCGAATCCTGCCGCGACGAGGATGCGCCGCGCCCCGAGGTCGATGTCGCGCACGCAATCCTCGACCATCGGCAGGAGGATGCCGGTGTCGAGCTCGAGCACGTCGTTGGCGACGCCGGGAGTCACGGCCTTGACCGTTCCGAGCGCGCGCCCGCTCTCCTCCTCGACCGGTAGCCCGAGAAGCTGGAACGCGTAGTATTCGTCTTCCTCGGTTGGCGGTAACGCCTCCCGCGGCACCTCGAGCACCGTCCCCCGTTCGACGGGCTTGTCGAGCCTGATCACCGGCCGGCCGGACGAGGTGCGGTGTCCGACGACGGCGACCTGCTCGCCTCCGGCGAGGAACGTCGCGCCCGTCTTCCACCAGCGCGCGTCGCTCGACGGCTGCTCGACGAAGAACGCGCCGTCGATGCCGTGCGGCCGGCCGACGCGTCCGATGCGCACAGCCTCATTCATCGACGAGCGACTCGAAGTACTCGGCGGCTTCCTGCCGCGTCGCCTGCGGGTACTCGTGACCACCGAGCGCCGCACGATCGTACGTCGTGCGCTGCAGGTCGACAGTCGGGCCCAGCAAGGCCCAATAGGCGCCGTCCACGTCCTCGTACGGCATCCCGACGCTGCCGGGGTTGATCCACCGCGGTCGCCGGTCCTGCATGTGCGTGTGGCCCGCGACGACGAGATCCGCATCGACGCCCTCGAGGATCCGCTCGATCCGCAGGTCCGACGTCAGGGGCGTCACGATGTCGAGGTCGTTCCACGGTGTGGCGTGACAGAAGAGGACGCTCCCGAGACCATCCACGTCGAGCCGCACCGACGCCGGCAAGCCGTACGCGAACTCGACCTGCTCGTCGGTCAGCTGCGAGCGCAGGCGCTCGAGCTCGCCGGGCGGCGGACCGCCTTCGCGCGCAGGTGGCTGCTCCACGAGCTCGCGCTCCGCGTTGCCGCGCAGCCAGACGGCGCGCTCGCCGAGACCGCGCAGGCGCTCGAGCGTCGCCGCGGAGAATGGACCGCCGATGAAGTCGCCGCCGACGACGATGCGGTCGACGTCCTCGCCGACCTCGGCGAGGACCGCTTCGAGCGCGGGAAGATTCCCGTGGATGTCGTAGAGCGCCGCTACCCGCACGTCATTCGGGGTCGGCGATCTCGACCAGCACGCGCCGTCCCTCGCGCGCGGCGCTCGCGCGCACGAGCGTTCGCAGCGCGCGAGCGATCCTGCCCTGGCGTCCGATCACCTTGCCGACGTCGTCGGCTGCGACATGCAGAACGAGCACGAGCGCACCCTCGCGCTCCTCCGTCTCCACGCGCACTGCGTCGGGATCGTCGACGAGCTCGCGCGCGAGGTACGCGAGCAACTCGGCCACGACTCCTACCGCTCGATGCCGGAGAGCTTGATCAGCTTCGCGACGGCCTCGGTGGGCTGTGCGCCCTTGCCGAGCCAGTCCTTGACCTTCGTCTCGTCGAGCTCGATCGTCGACGGGTCGGTCTGCGGGTTGTAGCGCCCCACGATCTCGAGGAAGCGACCGTCACGCGGCGCCCGGGAATCGGCGGCGACGACGCGGTAGATCGGATTCTTCTTGGAACCCACGCGGGTCAGTCTGAGCTTGACAGCCATTCGTGTCCTTTACTTCCGTCCGGCCTTCTTCTTCTTCTTGCGCTTCACGCCGGACTTCCGCGCCGCGGAAAGACTCGACTGCTGCGCCTGCTGGTTCGGGAGGGCCGGCATCTTCCCCCGCCCCATCTGCTTCATCATCTTCTCCATCTGCCTCCGTGCCTCGAGCAGCTGATTGACCTGCTCCACGGTCGCGCCGGAGCCGTTGGCGATGCGAATCCGCCGCTTGCCGTCGATCACGATAGGCGAGCGGCGTTCCTGCGGCGTCATCGAGAGCACGATCGCCTCGACGCGTCCGAGCTGCCTTTCGTCGACGTCGACGTCGCCGAGCTGATCCTTCAGGCCCGGGATCATCTTCAGGAGCCCCTGCAGGGGGCCCATACGGCGCAGCATCTTGTACGCCTTGAGGAAGTCGTCGAAGGTGAACTGACCGGCGGCGAGCCGCTTTTCCATCTCCGCCTGCTCGTCCTCCGCCACGGCAGCCTCGGCGCGCTCGATCAGCGTGAGCACGTCGCCCATCCCGAGGATGCGCGATGCCATGCGGTCGGGGTGGAACACCTCGAGCGCGTCGAGCTTCTCGCCCGTCGACGCGAATTTGATCGGCTTGCCGGTGACCGCCTTCACGCTCAACGCCGCGCCGCCGCGCGTATCGCCGTCGAGCTTCGTGAGGATGACGCCGTCGAACGCGATGCGCTCGTCGAACGCTTGCGCGACGTTGACCGCCTCCTGGCCCGTCATCGCGTCGAGCACGAGCAGGATGTTGTGCGGGCCGGCAACATCACGGACCCGCTCCAGCTCCTGCATGAGCTCCTCGTCGATCTGCAGCCGGCCGGCGGTATCGACGATCACCGTGTCGAGACCCTCCGCGCGGGCGCGCTCCAGGCCGCTGCGCGTCGCCTCGACCGCGTCCTTGGTGTCGGTGCGGAAGACCGGGATCTGGATCTGCTTGCCGAGCTGCTCGAGCTGGTCGATCGCTGCGGGGCGCTGCAGGTCGGCGGCGATCAGGCCCGGCTTGCGGTGCCGCTTGCGCAGCTGCAGCGCGAGCTTGGCCGCGGTCGTCGTCTTGCCCGAGCCCTGGAGCCCGGCGAGGAGAATGACGGTGAACTTGCCGAACGCGAGACCGGATTCGCCCTCGCCCATCAGGGCGGTCAGCTCCTCGTGGACGACCTTCACGACCTGCTGACCGGGCGTCAGGCTCTTGAGAATCTCCTCGCCGAGCGCCTTCTCCCGCACGCGCCCGACGAAGTCGCGCACGACCGTGAAGTTGACGTCGGCCTCGAGCAGCGCGAGCCGGATCTCGCGCATGGCGCGCGAGATCGACTCCTCGTCGAGCTTTCCCTTCTTCCGCAGGTCGCCGAGGGCGCCCTGGAGCTTGTCAGCGAGGCTGTCGAACACGACCGCGCATCGTAGCCGGGTCTAGCCCGGAACCGGTTTGCGCAGCTCGAGCTGACGCAGGTCGAGCCTGCCGCCGAGGGCGTTCAGCGCGGCCGAGGCCGGGTCGCCCTCGGGGACGTTGACGTAGTGCAGCGAGTCCCCGCGGCCGCGGGCGGCGGCGAGCAGCTCCTCGGCTCCCGTCTGATCCGCGGCCTCGAGCTGCAGGACCGAGACCTTCTGCGCGCCGCGGATGAGCGCTGCCCCGCCGTCGACCTCGATCCGCTCGTACTCGGCAGGCAGCGAGCGGTCGGCGCGCTGCCACGGCAGGTCCGACTGGCCGAGGGGCCGCGGCGCGACGGTGCGCGCCGTCGCGGGACGGACGTCCTGCTCGAGCGACCACACCTCCAGGATGCGCGTGCGCTCGAAGCCGAGCGACTCGTACAGGCGGATCGCGGGCTCGTTGCGCTCGATCACCTCGAGCGAGACGGATGGCGGCGCATTCGCCAGCACCACGTCCATGAGGGCGCGACCGACGCCGCCGCGGCGGTGCTCCGGAACGACGCCGAGTCCGCCGATCCAGCCCTCGTCACCGCGCACGCCGAGCAGCGCGATGCCGATCGGCGTGTCGTCTTCCGCCACCGCGACCCGCGAACGTCCGAGATCGATGTCCCACGCGTCGACCATGAACGACAACGCGGCCTCGTCGACGTGAATCGGCACGAAGTAGCCGGCGTAGCCTGCTTCGAAGAGCGCGGCGAGGCGCGCGGCGTCGAAGGTGCCCGCCGCGACGATCTTCACGCAGCGACCAGAGCGCGCGCGAAGTCGTCCGGGTCGAACGGCCGCAGGTCCTCGAGGCCCTCGCCGACGCCGACGAGCTTGACCGGCAGTCCGAGCTCGTATGCGATCGCGACGGCGATGCCACCCTTGGCCGATCCGTCGAGCTTCGTGAGCGCAACACCGGTGACACCGACGGCGTCGCCGAAGATGCGTGCCTGTTGAAGCCCGTTCTGACCGGTCGTCGCGTCGATGACGAGCAGCACCTCGTGCGGCGCTCCTTCGCGGCGCCCGGCGATCACGCGTCGCACCTTCGAGAGCTCATCCATCAGGTTCGACTGCGTGTGCAGCCGGCCCGCGGTGTCGACGATCACCACGTCGGTGTCCGAGCCGACCGCGTCGTAGGCGACCGCCGCTGGGTCGCCCCCGCGCTCGCCGCCGACGAAGCGCGCACCCGAACGCTGCGCCCAGATGTCGAGCTGTTCCTCCGCGGCGGCGCGGAAGGTGTCGGCCGCGCCGAGCGTCACCGAGCGTCCGTGCTCGCGCAGCTTGTTCGCGAGCTTGCCGATCGTCGTCGTCTTGCCCGTGCCGTTGACGCCGACGACGAGGATGACCGCCGGCTCGTGGCGCACGTTGAGCGTGGGCGCGTCGCCGAACAGCGCGGCGATCTCCTCCGCGAGCGCGCCGTTCAGCTCGCTGAGATCCTGGCGGGCCTCGAGCCGGCGGATCAGCTCCGCGGTCGCGCGGACACCCACGTCGGCGTAGATGAGCGCCTCCTCGAGCCGCTCCCACGACGCGTCGTCGGCGGGGTCGAAGGCGGCGACCTGCAGCTGCTCCGTCAGAGCACGCCGCGACTTGCCGAGCGACTCGCGCAGGCGTCCGAAGAAGCCGCGCTGCGCCTCGGCGGTCTCCGCAGGCGCATCGGAATCGCCCAACAGCTGTCCCCAGCTTCTCGCCATGACTGGAGGACGTTAGCGCGAAGCGATCACGTCAGCCGTAGCCGGACAAAGGGCTCGAATCTGGTTCGGCTGCGCCGAATCAGGTTCGGATGTCAGAGAATCTGATTTCGCGCAGCGAAACCAGATTCAGGCTCTTCGGTTTTCAGGCCGCTGCGTCGACGCGGTAGGAGTGGCGATAGCCGGCGAGCGCGGCCGTACTTGCGACCGGCGTCGGGCCGGTGCCCGAGAAGACGTTCGCCGGCCAGTTGTGGCGGCGCCGCTCGAGCTGCGTGTACCACCCGCGCGCGTCGTACTGGACGAGGAACAGCTCGACGGTCACCCCTTCGAGCACGAACGCGCGCTTCCACGGGAATCGTTTCGCCTCGATCCAGTCGAGCAAGAGGTTGTCGACGATGTCCCAGTCCTCGGCGGGGTAGAGCAGGTCGACATCCGCATGCTCGCGCGGCTTGATCAACCCGCGCAGCTCCTCACCCCAGCCGCCGAAGACCCAGGTGTCTACGCCCTTCGACGCGAGGAGCACGACGGCACGGCGGACGAAGGCGAGGTCGTTCACGCTGTTGCCGCCTGCTGCTCGCGCGGCAGCCGTCGCGAGACGATCTGCGAGACGCCGTCGTTTCCCATCGTGACGCCGTAGAGCACGTCGGCCGCCTCCATCGTGCGCTTCTGGTGCGTGATGACGATGAACTGCGCCCGGTCGGCATAGGTACGCAGCAGGTCGGTGAACCGGCTGATGTTGGTGTCGTCGAGCGCGGCCTCCACCTCGTCGAGGAGGTAGAACGGACTGGGCCGCGCGAGGAAGAGCGAGAAGAGGAACGCGATCGCACCGAGCGCCTTCTCGCCGCCCGAGAGGAGCGACAGGCGCGTGACGCGCTTCCCCGCCGGACGCAACTCGACCTCGATGCCGGGCTCCTCACCCTCTTCCTCCGCCTCCGTCAACCGGAGGCGGCCTTCGCCGCCGGGGAAGAGCGTGGCCGCGACCTCGCGGAAGTGCTGCTCGACGGCGGCGAACGTGTCGGCGAAACGTGTCTCGACGGTTCTCGTCAGCTCGTCCCGCAGCTTCTCCAGCTCGTCGAGGCTCTGCTCGAGGTCGGCGCGCTGCACGGTGAGCTCCTCGAGGCGCTCCTTCTCCGCCTCGTACTCCTCCTTCGCGAGCGGGTTCACCTGGCCGAGCTGCTCGCGCCGTCTCTCGGAGCGAGCGAGCTTCTCCGCGAGCTCGTCGCGGTCGTCGCCTTCCGCCGGTTCCGACGCTGCGGAGTCGAGCCGCCTCTGGGCCTCGTCGCGCTCCGCGTCCGTGCGCGCGAGCTCGACGTCGATCGCCGAGACCCTCTCGCCTGCTGCGCTCGCCGCCTGACGCAGCTCGACCTCGGCCGCACCGAGCCGCCGGAGGGACGCACCGAGCTCCGTCGTGCGGGCCGCCTGCGCTTCGGCGCGCTCGCGCACCGGCGCTTCGAACCGGTCGGCGTCGACCGCGAGGGCGGACTCGAGCCTGACGGCTCCG
>JABFWJ010000020.1 GCA_013362295.1 Thermoleophilia bacterium | reverse complement strand
ATCAAGCGACCGACCGGATTGTCGGCCAGCGCCGTGTCGAGAGCTGTCCGCATCCCGAAGCACCGCTTCAGCCCGCGCGCCACGTTGTACTCACCGCCGCCCTCCCAGACGGTGAACGAGCGAGCCGTCGCGACCCGCGTGTCGCCCGGATCGAGCCGAAGCATCACCTCCCCGAGTGAGACCACATCCCAGCGACAATCGTCCTCCGCGCGAAGGTCGAGTCCGTTCATGCCGCGACTCCCGCGAGTGCCGCAGACGCGAGGTCGGCGATCTCGCCGAACCGCCGTTCGCGGACGAGCTCCGGCGCGACCAGCCAGCTTCCGCCGCAGGCGACCACCGACGGAATGGCGAGGTAGTCCCCCACGTTGTCGGACGTCACTCCCCCCGTCGGGAGGAAGCCAACGTCAGGGTAGGTCGCGGAGACGGCGCGCAGGAACGAGGGACCGCCGATCTGCGCGGCCGGGAAGACCTTCAGGACTCGGAGCTCGAGACCTCTCGCACGCTCGATCTCGGTCGGCGTCGCCACGCCGGGGAAGAACGGAAGGCCCAGGTCCCGGCACCGCTGCACGACGGTCTCGTTCGTTCCGGGTGCGACCGCGAAGTCTGCACCGGCCTCGTCTGCGGCGTCGGCCTGCTCGGGCGAAAGCACGGTGCCGGCTCCGACGAGGATGTCGCCGACCGCGCGCGCGGCTCGAACGGCTTCGGCCGCGCCGGGCCGGCGGAACGCGATCTCGATGCACGAGATCCCTCCCGCGAGAAGGGCCGCGGCCACCTCGGCCGCCGTCGCCGGCTTGTCGAGCGTCGCGACGGGCACGATACGGCAGGCTCGTAGGCGGTCGACGACGGCCTCCACGGCCGCCCGCATCAGACGCCCACCAGGTCGGCCGGGCGCGACCGGTCTCCCAGGACGCGCCCGGTCTGGGGCTCGAAGAAGTGGAACTGTGCATGATCGACCGCGAGCTCGACGGTGGCTCCGGGAGCAACGCGGCTGCGGGCGTCCAGGCAGGCGCAGAAAAGGGCGCGCTGGTCGTCGGCGAGCAGGGTGCCGTCCTCGTCGGAGGCGGCATCGGCGGCCGCGCGAGTTGCGTCCGTCACGACGCGGGGCGCATCGACGCCGAAGATCACCTGGCGTTCAGCCCCGAGATCCTCGACGACCTCGGCGGTCACCCTCATGCGAGGCAGAGACGGGGCGGCCGTGGCCGCATCTGAGAAGTCGGTCGGCCGGATCCCGAGCACGACCTCCCGATCGGCTCCGACGACAGTCGAGCCGGGCGGCAGCGGCAGATCGAACCCGGCGAAGCGGAGCCTGTCGCCGCGAAGCTCGGCCTGCACGAGGTTCATCGAGGGCGAGCCCATGAAGGCCGCGACGAACAGGTTCGCGGGGTGGTGGAAGAGATTCTGTGGCGTGTCGCACTGCTGCAGGATCCCGTCGCGAAGCACGGCAACCCGCTGGCCGAGCGTCATCGCCTCGATCTGGTCGTGGGTGACGTAGACGGTCGTCGTGGCGAGCCGCTCGTGCAAGCGGGCAAGCTCGGCGCGCATCGAGACGCGCAGCTTGGCGTCGAGGTTGGAAAGCGGTTCGTCCATCAGGAACGCGGCCGGCTCACGGACCATCGCCCGGCCCATGGCGACTCGCTGGCGCTGACCGCCGGACAGCGCTCTCGGTTTGCGAGCGAGCAGCGCATCGAGACCGAGCGTGCGCGCAACGTCGTTCACCCTACGCTCCCGCTCCGCCTTCGTGAACCGCCGGAGCTTCAGACCGAAGCCGAGGTTGTCGCTCACACTCATGTGCGGGTAGAGCGCGTAGTTCTGGAACACCATCGCGATGTCTCGTTCTCGCGGATGGAGGTCGGTGACGTCCTTGCCGCCGATCAGGATGGCGCCTTCGGTGACGTCCTCGAGGCCGGCGATCATCCGGAGCACCGTCGACTTGCCGCAGCCGGACGGACCGACGAGCACCATGAACTCGCCTTCGCGGATCTCCAGGTCGAGGGCGTCCACTGCCTTGGTGTCGCCCGGATAGACCTTGGTCACGCCTTCGAGCTGGATGCCGCCGCCCAATGGATCCTCCTTCTCTCGATGCATGTTCAGACCACTTGCCCGGCGAGAACGATCGCCGCGCCCTTCTCGCCGACCATGATCGAGGGGGCCTGCGTGTTGCCGCTGATCAGCCTTGGCATGATCGACGCGTCGATCACGCGCAGCCCTTCGAGTCCGCGCACGCGCAACTGCGTGTCGACGACGGCCAGCTCGTCGTTCCCCATCTTGCAGGTGCCGACCGGGTGGTAATCGGTCTTCGACCACTCGCGGATGTAGCGGCGCACGTCCTCGTCCGATTCGACGTCCGCGCCCGGCATGTGCTCATGCTTGATCAGTCCGCGGAAAGCCTCGGAGCGAAGAATGCGCCGGCCCCAGCGGAAGCCCGCGACGGAGAGCTTCCAGTCGTGGCCTTCGCCGTCGCCGCAGAAGTTCGGGTCGATGAGCGGGTGGTCGAGTGGGTCGGCCGAGCGCAGCGTGACCGAGCCGATGCTCTTCGGTCGCAGGTTGCAGGTGTTGATCGTCATGCCATGGCCCTTGACGCGCTTGCGGCCGTGGTCGATCACGTACGCCGGAAGGCAGTGGATCTGGATGTCGGGCGACTCGGCCTCGTCGCCGGAGTGGACGAATGCCCCGGCCTCGCAGACGCACGCCGTCAAGGGTCCTGTCCTGTAGAGCAGGTACTGCAGGCCGCCGGCCATCGCGCGGAGCGGACGGTCCTGTTGGTTGAACGAGACCGGGGCCGTCGCCGCAGTGAGGTAGACGTCCATGTGGTCTTGCAAGTTCTTGCCCACGCCGGGCAGGTCGTGGACGACGTCGAGGCGGTGCTTGCGCAGGTCTGCGGCAGGTCCGATCCCGGACAGGAGCAGCAGCTTCGGCGAGTTGATCGCGCCGCCGCTGAGCACCACCTCGCCCTCTGCGGTCGCGGTGATCAGCCGCTTGTCGTGGACGAACTGGACTCCCACCGCGCGCCCGCGTTCGGTCAGGACCTTTGTCGCCTGGGCGCGCGTGAGGATCGTGAGGTTCGGCCGTTTCCTCGCCGGGCGAAGGAACGCCGTGGCCGCGCTCTCCCGGCGGGCAGCGCGCTGCGTGACGTCGTAGAACGTGACGCCCTCCTGGCTCGCACCGTTCACGTCTGCGTTGAACGGCACGCCGAGTTCCTGGAGGGCGCGGACGAACGCCTTCGAGAGCGCGTTGTGCTGCACCTGCTGCGTGACGTTCATGTCGCCGCTCGAACCGTGATAGCGGTCGTTGAGTCGCTCGTTGCGCTCGGAGCGCCGGAAGTAGGGCAGGACATCCTCGTAACCCCAGCCCTCGTTCCCGAGCGCCGCCCACCTGTCGTAGTCGGCGCGCTGGCCGCGGATGTAGATCATCGCGTTGATCGACGTCGACCCGCCCAGCGTGCGCCCTTGCGGGTACCACATCTCGCGATCGTCCATCTGCGGCTGCGGCACGGTCGAGAAGCCCCAGTTCACGTCCGGGGTTGTGAGCTTGGTGAAGCCGACGGGGATGTGGATGAGCGGGTTCCAGTCGCGGCCGCCCGCTTCGAGCAGGAGCACGCGATGCGCCGGATCGGCGCTCAGCCGGTTGGCGACGACGGCGCCTGCGGCGCCGGAGCCGATCACGATGTACGTGTACGACTCGTCGCTCACCGCAGCATGTCTCCCTCGTGCGCGACCCGGATCGCCTGAGCGGCGATGGTGAGCGCCGGATTCATCGCGGCGGAGGACGGAAAGAACGACGCGTCGACGATGAAGAGATTCTCGACGTCGTGTGTCCGGCAGTACCCGTCCACGACCGACGTACGCGGATCGTCGCCGGCCACAGCGGTCCCGCACATGTGCGAGTTGGTCGCGATGCCCATCGTCTCGTGAAGGACGATCGGGAACCCCGCGCGCTTGAGCAGGGCGCGCGTGCGCTCGATCAGCCCGCGGTGCGCGCCGACGTTCGACGGTCTCCAGTGGATCCGGATGCGGCCGGCCGAGCCGAGCGTGACGCGGTTGTCCGGATCAGGGAGATCCTCGGACTCGAGATACCAGTCGACCGAGCGCCGCGTGGCCGCGTCGAGCATGCGCATCGGAACGCGCGGGCGCGCGCCCTTGACCATCGCCCCCTGGAGCTTGCCGAGCAGCTGCACGTTGCCGAGCGGCCGCCCGAGGTCGGAGTCGAGATACCAGTCGTTGATCCCCGCGGTCTTCTGGAATGACGTCGGGTTCGGTCGCCGCGGGTCGATCGCGATCATGAACGTGCAGTTGTGCACCATGTAGCGCCGGCCGACAGCTCCCGAGGAGTTCGCAAGCCCATCCGGATGCCGGTCGGTCGCAGACCGGAGAAGAAGCGCTGCCGAGTTGACCGCGCCCGCCGACACGACGAAGGTGCGCGCCCGAACGGTCACCGGTTCCCCGCGTCGGTGCGCCTCGGCAGCGACGACCCGCGTGCCCTCGGCGTTGGTTACCAGGCGGTCGACGTGTGTCGACGTCTCGAGCGCGACGTACCCGGTCGCGACCGCCGGGTCGACGCCGGATGTCTCGGCATCTGCCTTGGCGTCGACCCGGCACGGGAAGCCGTCGCAGGTCGAGCAGCGGATGCAGCGACCGCCGTCGCGCACGTCGACCGCCATCGCCATCGAATATGGGTGCGCTCCAGCGTCGCGCAGCCGGTCGACCAGCTCCGCGACGTACGGCTCGTGCGGGAGCGCGGGCTCGGGGTAGTCGGCGCTCCGCCACGGCTCGGTGGGGTCCTCGCCGGCGCTTCCATGGACGTGGTACCAGCGCTCGGCGATGCCGTAATAGGGCTCGAGGTCCGCGTAGCTGAACGGCCACGCCGGGGAGAGCCCGTCGCGGTGCGCGAAGTCCTCGAAGTCGCGCTCGCGAAAGCGCGCGAGGCTCGCCCCTTACACCTTCGTGTTGCTGCCGACCCAGTAATGCACGCCGGGGGCGAAGTCGACGCCCGCGCGAGCGTCCTCCCATGCCTCGCCGTTCCGTTAGACGAG
>JABFWJ010000282.1 GCA_013362295.1 Thermoleophilia bacterium | reverse complement strand
GGAGGGCGCGAGGCCGGCGCCCGCATCCGCGCGCACGCCGAACGCGTCGGCCTCGGCTCCGGTGTCGTGATCGCCCTGGTCGCACTCGGGCTCGTCTTGCATCTCGACGACCGGCTCGCGCAGCTGACGCCGGGATACACGACGTTCCTGCAGAAGAAGGTCGAGTCGAGCTCGTCGGCGCGGCGCGAGCTCGCGAAGGTGCGCGGCGGCGGCGAGATACTCACCGCAAGGCGCACGACGAGGAACGGGCTGCCCGACTACGGGGCCGCGCCCGCGTTGCATCCCGACGGCGCGTGGATCAACTCGAAGCCGCTGACGATCGCGCAACTGCGCGGCAAGGTCGTGCTGATCGACTTCTGGACGTACTCGTGCATCAACTGTCTGCGCACGCTGCCGCACCTGAAGGCATGGGACGCGACGTACCGCAAGCGCGGGCTCGTGATCCTCGGCGTGCACACACCGGAGTTTGCGTTCGAGCACGTCACCTCGAACGTGCGCGCAGCGGTGAGGAGGCTCGGCATCCGGTACCCGGTCGTGCAGGACAACCGCTTCAAGACGTGGGACAACTACGCCAACCAGTACTGGCCCGCCGAGTACCTGATCGACCGCGCCGGCCGCATCCGCCACACGCATTTCGGGGAAGGCGAGTATCCGCGAACCGAGTCGCTGATCCGCCGCCTGCTCTCGGTGCGGGGCAAACGGGCGCAGCAGTTCCCCGACATGACACCCACCGAGGCGCTGACGCCCGAGACGTACCTCGGATACGCACGCATCGGCAACTACACGGGCACGCAGATCGTGCCGGACGAGCGGGCGCACTACCGCTTCGCGAACCGACTGTTTGCGAACGCGTTCTCGTACGACGGCACGTGGCGGGTCGGGTCGGAGGAGATCACCGCCGGCCCCGGCGCACGACTCCGGCTCGAGTTCCAGGCGAGGGACGTCTACATCGTCCTAGGCGGCCGCGGTGCCGTGCAGGTGCTGATCGACGGCAAGCACACGAAGACGCTGCGCGTCGACGCTGAGAAGCTCTACACGGTGCGCGCGGCGAAGTCCCTGGCGCGGAACGCACTGCTCGAGCTGCGCTTCACGCCCGGCGTGCAGGCCTACTCGTTCACGTTCGGCTAGGCCGCGCGCAGCCGATTACTGGCCGCGGGCGACGTCGTCGTCGCCCTGGTCCTTGTCCCGCTGGCGCAGATAGCGCGTCAGCTCGGCGGCGATCGAGTCGCCGGAGGGGATGTCGGCTTCCTCGGCGAGCTCGTCGACGCGGCGTTCAAGGTCCTGGACGTACGCCGAGGTCTCCTCGTCGGCCGACACGGCCTCGCTCACCTGCTGAGCGTATGCGTCCGCGGCCTCGTCGAGCTCCGCCGTGTTGACGTCGGCGCCGAGGAGATCGGCGAGCCGGTCGACGAGCGCCTTCGCTGCACGCGGTGAAGGCGTGAGCGAGACATAGTGCGGAACGGCCGCCCAGAGGCTCGCCGACGCGATGCCCGCGCGGCCGCACGCGTCGTGCAGGACGCCGACGACGCCGGTCGGCCCCTCGTAGCGCGAGGCCTGCAGCCCGAGCTTCTCGATCAGCTCCGGATCGGTCGCACTGCCCGTCACGGGAGCCGGCCGCGTGTGCGGAACGTCCGCGAGCAGGGCGCCGAGGGTCACGACGAGCTCGACCTCGAACTGACGTGCCACGTCGGTGACGTGAGCGCAGAAGCTGCGCCAGCGCAGATTCGGCTCGACGCCGAGCATGATGATCGCGTCCCGGCCGCCACCCGGGAGCGGCGCGTGCAGGAACGTGTTCTCGGGCCAGTCGATCTGCCGTACGTGGCCTTCGACCAGCGAGACCATCGGCCGTGTCGCCTGGAAATCGTAGAAGTTCTCAGGGTCGATCGAGGCGAACTCGACCGCCGACCACGCGCGCGCGAGATACGCACCGGCAAGCGACGCGCCCTGGCCGCCGTCGTTCCAGCCGCGGAACGCCGCGATCATGACGGGCCGCTCGAGCCGTGGATGCGAGTCGATGCGAAGCTCGTCCGCCATCGATCCATCCTACGCGGCCGCCGGCCGCCAGAGGCTGTAGACGAATGCCGTGATCGCCGCCCAGACGGTGACCGCCGTCGCGACGTGGACGAGTACGAGCCACCACGGCAGGTGCGTCCGGTATTGCGTCTCGCCGATCGCCATCTGGACGCCGAGCAGCCCGAGCAGGACGAGTGCGCCGCGCACCTGCGGTGCGCCGTGACGAACGAGCCAGACGAGCAGCACCAGGAACGCGATCCCGAACACGGCCGTCGCGCGCACGTGCCAGTAGACCGCAGGCTCGAACGACCACAGCCGCCGCACGACGGTGCTACCGGGGTGCGGCCCGGCGGCGGTCGCAAGGGTTCCACTGACCACGAGGACGGCGCCCGCCGCGGCGACGAGCAGGCCGAGCCGCGGCACCCACGCGGGCAGCCGCGTCCGCTCGCGGCCGCGCACCTCGAGCGCCAGCACGACACCGAGGGTCAGCACGACCACCGAGAGCAGGAAGTGCGAGAGGACGAGCCACGGGTTCAAGCCGAAGTGCACGGTGAGCGCGCCGAGGGGCGCCTGCAGGAGCGTGCCGAGGAAGATCGCAAACGCAAGCCGCCGGCGGCCGCGCGCGAGGGCCCACGTCAGCAGCGTGACGACGATCGTGAAGAACGCGAAGACGCGGTTCGAGAACTCGATGTAGGAGTGGAAGCTCTTCGGCTGGAAGTGGTGCGGCTCGCAACCCGGCCAGTGCTCACAGCCGAGACCCGAGCCCGTGAGCCGCACCGTTGCGCCGGTCGCGACGATCAGGACGAGCATCACCGCGTTCGCCGTCGTCAGCCGCCGGAGCGCTTGCGCCGAGACCGAGAACCCGCGCAGGCGAGCGAGCTGCGGCGCACTGGCGTCCATCGCCGCACTGTAGCCCTCGATCAGCAGCCCTCGACCAGCAGCCCTCCACCGGCAGACCTAAATCAGCGCGGTCCCCGATCCTTCCACGACCCTACCGATCCGCGCGAGGAAGAGCCCTGCAGCGGCGAACTCGGCCTCGAGCGCGGGGCCGTGCTCGCGCGGCAGCGAGATCAGCAACCCGCCCGCAGTCTGCGGGTCGTACGCGAGCTCCACCAGCTCCGGCGCGACGTCGCCTATCTCGACCACCGCATAGGCACGGTTGTTGCGCGTGCCTGCGGTCGAGACGCCCGCGCGCGCCGCGTCGAGCGCACCGTCGAGAGCGGGCAGCCGCTCGGCGTCGACACTCAGGCGGACGCCGCTCCGCGTCGCCATCTCGTGCGCATGCCCGAGCAGCCCGAACCCCGTCACGTCGGTGACCGCGTTCGGCGTCAGGCGCCGCAGCACGTCGGCCGCATCGCGGTTGAGCACCCGCATCCAGGCGACCGCCTCGGCCGCATCGGCGAGGCCGCGTTTGGCGCCCCCGAGCACGAGCGCCGTGCCGAGCGGCTTCGTCAGGTAGAGCGCGTCGCCCGGCCGCGCACCCGCCTTCGGCCAGACCCCGTCCGGCGCCACCGTTCCGACGACCGCGAGGCCGTATTTCGGCTCGGCGTCGCGAATCGTGTGGCCGCCGGCCAGCAGCGCCCCCGCCGCGCGCACCTGGCGCTCGGCTCCGTCGAAGATCGCGCGCACCGTCTCCGTCGGAAGCTCCTCCGGCAGCGCGGCGACAGACAGCGCGAGCAGCGGGACGCCGCCCATCGCGAACACGTCGTTGAGCGCGTTCGTCGCAGCGATCGTGCCGAAGTCGTCGGGATCGTCGACGATCGGCGGGAAGAAGTCGATCGTGAACACGAGCGCGCGTTCGTCGTCGAGCCGGTAGACCGCGGCGTCGTCGGCCGGGTCGAGGCCGACGAGCAGGTTCTCGGCCTCCGCGGGAACGAACCCGCGCAGCAGCTCCTCGAGGCGCGACGCCGAGTACTTCGCAGCACAGCCGCCCGCCGTCGCGAGATCCGTGAGCTTCACGTCTGGACCTTAGACGGCGACGGCGGCCCGAGGGCCGCCGTCACAGGGGAGAGGAACGTGATGCCACGCCCCATTCGCACCGCGGACCCGGACTCCTTTAGGGTCGAACGTATGCCGAGCGCACTCGTGACCGGCGGCTCGTCGGGGATCGGCCTGGCGATCGCGCGCATGCTGCGCGGCGAGGGATTCGACCTGACGCTCGCCTCGCGCACGAAAGAGAAGATCGAGGCCGCCGCGGCCGAGCTCGGCGCCCGCGCCCTCGCGGCGGACATGAGCAAGGAAGAGGACTGCATTCGCGTCGTCGCCGACCACGCCGAGCGCTTCGGCGGTCTGGACGTGCTCGTCAATTCCGCCGGGCTCGGCATCGCAGGAACAGTCGAGTCGCTGCAGGCGAAGCACGTCGACCTGCAGCTCGGCGTCAACCTGCGCGGCCTGCTGATCGTCAGCCGGGAGGCGATCCCCCACCTCAAGCGGTCGAAGGGCTGGATTGTCAACCTCGCATCGATCGCCGGCACGGCGCCGGCGCCCGGCCTGACCGTCTACGGCGCGACGAAGGCCGCGGTGATCGCGCTCACGCGCTCGCAGAACGCCGAGCTCGACGGCGACGGTGTACGCGCAATCGCGATCTGCCCCGGCTTCGTCGACACGCCAATGGCTCAGTGGACGGGGCTGGCCCACGACGAGATGATCCAGCCCGAGGACTGCGCGGAGATCGTGCGGATGTGCCTGCGTCTCTCCCCGCGCGCACGGATCCCGCAGGTGGTCGTGGAACGCGTCGGCTCGGCGAACGGTGTCGCCTAGGGACAAAGGACTCGAATCTGGTTCGCCTGCGGCGAATCAGGTTCGGACAGGGACCGGCCGAATCTGATTGCGCGCAGCGCAACCAGATTCGAGCAGTTCATGCAGGTTGGCTCACAGGCCGCCGGGCGTGCGCAGGATGCGCCAGAGCATGTAGACGCCGAAGGCGGCTGCGACGAGGAACCCGATCACCGACAGCGTGTGGTTCACGCGCGCCATCAGCGCCGACGCGATCAGCAGCGCGGAGACGATGATCGCAGCCCCGATGCGGTTGGCCGTCGAGCGCACGAGCGCCTCGAAGTCGCCGAGCCCGACCGGCGTGATGCCGACCTTCAGCGTCCCGGCCTCGAGCTTCTGCGCGAGTTGCGCGGCCCGGCGCGGGACGCGGATCAGCGGCTGCAGCTGGGTGAACGCGAAGGCGAGCAGCTGGTTCGGCTCGAGGCGGCGCTCGGCCTCGTGCGCCATCACCGCCCAGCCCTCGCTGCGGATCGTCTGCACCGGGTCGAGGTGTGGGTGCAGGATGCGCGCGATCGTCTCGGCTTGCGCGAGCGTCTTGCCGACGAGCGCGAACGACGTCGGGAGAGCGATCCCGTGCTGCAACGCGAGCCGCTGGAGATCGGCGAGCCCTTCGCCCGTCCGGATCCCGGCCAACGGCCGCCACTGGTAGCGCGGGAGCTTGCGGCGCAGGTCGTGCACGAACCCGGGCTCGTCCGACTCCGCCGTCGTCAGCGAGAGCGAGATGATCAGGTCGCCGACGTCGTCGGCGCGGTTCTGCGCGATCGCCAGCAGCAAGAGCGCGAGCGAGGTGCGTGTGTCGTCGTCGAGCCGGCCGATCAGACCGAAGTCGAGCAGGGCGAGACGGCCGTCGGGCGTCAGGAAGACGTTGCCGCGGTGCGGGTCCGCGTGATAGAGCCCCTTCACCGTCACCTGCCGGATGTACGCACGGAAGAACGTCTCCGCGAGCTCGACGGCACGCTCGGGCTCGAGCCCGTGCTCGTCCGCGACCTTCGTGCCGTGGACGCGCTCCATCACGAGCACCCGCTCGGTCACGTAGGGGTGGATCACGTCGGGGACGTACAGCTCCTCGCTGTATTCGGCGATCACCGACGCGATCAGCTCGGCGTTGTGCGCCTCCTCGACGAAGTCGAGCTCGGCCCGCAGGTGCTGCTCGAGCTCGTCGGCCAGCGCGTTCAGCTGCAGCAGGCGCGCCGTCCCGGAGCGTTTCTCGGCGATCGCCGCCGTCTTGCGCAGGAGATCGAGGTCGAGCTCGACCCGTTCGACGATCCCCGGCCGCCGCACCTTGACGACGACCTCCCGCCCGCTCCTCAGCAGCGCCGGATGGATCTGGCCGATCGACGCGCTCGCGAGCGGCACCTCGTCGATCGACGCGAACGCGTCGAGGCCGATGTCCTCCTCGATCACGTCGCGCAGCGGAGCGAAGGGCAGAGGCGGGACATCGTCGACGAGCTTCATCAGCTCGTCGATGTAGACGTCCGGCAGCAGGTCGGGCCGCGACGAGAGCAGCTGGCCGAGCTTGACGAACGTCGTGCCGAGCTCCTCGAGGGCCTCCCGGAACCGGACGGCTGCTGCGCGCGTCGCCTGCTTGCCGCCGACGACGCCCACCTCGCGCAGCACGCGCAGCAGGTGGGTGCGTCGGGCGACGAGCGTCAACTCGAGGGCGCGCCTCGCTTTGCTCTGCTCCGCCATCCCGCGGGCAATCTGCCCTCGTAGCCTGCCATGGAAACGACGCGAGATTCATCTACCGTTGCAGCGTGCATCGCCCGCTGATGCTGCTTGCCGTGCTCGCACTCGTTGCGGGTTGCGGCAATCCGAGGCCGAAGCTCGTCGACGCGCCGCCGCCCACGAAGGCGACCTTCGCCGGCGGGGCGCTCACGCCGCCGCGACCCGCGCCGCCGCTCTCGCTCGCCGACGCGTCAGGTCGGCCCTTCACGCTCGGCAGCTTGCGCGGGCACCACGTGCTCGTGACGTTCCTCTACACGCACTGCCCGGACGTCTGTCCGCTGATCGCATCGAACCTGAACACCGTGCTGCGCACGATCGGCCCACGCTCGAAGGTCGAGGTGCTGGCGGTGAGCGTCGATCCGAAGGGCGACAGCCCGCGCGCGGTGCGCGCCTATGCGCGCCGGATGCACCTCGTGCCGTCGTTCCACTACCTGATCGGGAGCCGCGCCCAGCTGCGGCGCGTCTGGGCGGCCTGGAACGTCGTCTCGGTCGACCGCAAGCCGAATCTCGTCGACCACATCGCCTACACGGCGCTCGTCGACGCGCGAGGCCGCGAACGGGTCCTCTACGACGCGCAGGTCAACGCGCAGCAGGTGCTGCACGACCTACGGCTGCTGACGAAGCAGCACGTCTGACCGGCTCGAGCGCCGGCTCCCCAACCAGCGCGCGAGCAATCGCTCCTGTCGTGAACTATGCCGGGCCGTCCCAGAACCCGATAGACGGATGACCGAACACGCCGGCCACAACCGCGATGACGACAAGTGCGAGCAGAACGACCAGGCGACGGCGAACCACGATCCTTGCCACAGGGAACACCTCCCTTCTCAGAACCGGAAGTCTTGGAGCGTCTCGGCCGCGTGGCGGTAGAGCGCCGCCGCACGCCGTTCGTCTCCCCGCTTCGTCGCCAGATCGCCCTGGGCGATCCAGGCCGCAGCGCGATGCGAGGCCGACGACAGCTTGGCGAACGCGTCCTCGGCCTCGGCGAATGCGACTTCCGCCTCATCGAGGCGCTCCTGCTCGAGCAGGGCGCGGCCGAGGACGAGGCGCGCGTTCCCAACTTCGTCGATCATGTTCTCGCGGTCGCCGATGAGCTGGAGCGCGTGGAGCGCCTGCTCCTCGGCGCGCTGCACGTCACCGGTGCGGAGATGGACCTGTGCGAGCGAGGAGATCGCCGTCGCTGCCTCCTCCTCGCGCCCGACCTCGAGCGCGACCGCGAACGAATGCTTCAGGTGCTCGACGGCTGCCTCCGGCTTGCCGAGCAGGAACTCGAGGCCGCCGAGGTTGTTCAGCAGCCGGCCGACGTTCGCCCGGTCGGCAAGCTCCTCGTACTGCGCCTTCGCCTTCTCGGCGTAGGTGCGGGCGAGCACCCAGTGCCCGTCGCGCTCGGCGAGCACCGAGGCCTGGAAGTAGGCCTGGCCCAGGGCGCGGGCGTCGTGCATCGCCTCCGCGAGCTCGAGTGCGCGCTCGACGTCCTCGCGAGCGGCCTCGTAGTCGCGCTGCCGGCGGTAGCACCGCGAGCGCCAGGCGAAGATGTTGAGCCGGAGCCCGTCGGAGGGGAGGCCGGAGCGCTCTGCGAGCGTCAGCGCCTCGTTGAAGAGACCGACGGCCGTCGAGATGCTCGACAGCATGTACCGGCAGACCCCGACCCGGTACAGGACTTCGGCGCGGTCGATGTCGGAGAATTCGTCACGCTCGACGATCGTCCGTGACTGCGCGAGCAGCGCGAGCCCGCCGCGTACGTCGCCCGACTGGGCGCGGGCCATGGCCTCGCCGTTCAGGGCGCGGACGTGGAGCTCGACGGCGCCGGTCCCGAGCACCGCAGGCAGGGCCCGCGTGTACTCCTGAACGGCCTCGTCGAGCTGGTGCTCCTCGAGCAGCGCATCGGCGCGGGCCAGGATCGCCTCGGCCTTCGACCGCTCGTCGGCGGAGACACCGCTCTGGAGGAAGCCGGCGTCGACCCCGAGCCGGAGGGCGAGCCACTCCGTCGTCTCGGTGGTCGGGCGCGTCTTCCCCCGCTCGATCTGGGAGATGTACTCCTTCGAGAACCGGTCGCCCGCGAGGTCTGTCTGCGTGAGGCCGGCCGCGACGCGCAGCTGGCGCAGGCGCTCGCCGAGGCGCGGTGCCCGCGAAACGGCGGCAGCCCCGGTCGTGATCCCGCGTGCGGCGCGAGGAGTCATGTCGTGCCCAGCATGCCCGACGCTTGACAAGAATGCAATCCCCTCCTTCGGACACTCCCCCAAAAGGGGCATGATTACCGGGAATTTTGGTCAAGCTGGGGATTCCCGAATCACTTGACCGAGCTACTTGACATTCCGGGACATGGCTCGTACAGTGAGCGCACCTTGCACGACGGCCGGACGCCAGGGTCGCGTGCAGGGGGAGCGCCAGAGGCGATTAGCCGGAAGATCCGGGTGGGCCGCAGACCCAGGGACTTTTCGGAATTGCCCAACCGGCGCCCCGCCTGACCAAACGGAGAGCCCCGGGAGCCGCAGCCGGGGCTCCCACATACGGAGGGCCCCGGGAGCCGCAGCCGGGGGCCCTCCTTTTTTTTGCGCCTCTGCCTTTCTCAGGCCTCGGCGCGAGGAGCGAGCATCCAGCGGGCGCGCTCGGAGCGCACCCGCTCGAGGTCGTCGCCGAGCAGGCCGCCGAGGCGGCTGTCCATCGTCACAAGCAGCCCGCCGCCGACGAAGATCCACGCCTCGGCGATCGGATCGCGGTCGGCGTTGACCACCCCGCGCGCCTGCCCCTCGCGGATCAACCGGGCGAAGAAGTCGTGCACCTCACGCACCTGGCCGCGGAGCGCGACGGCGATCACCCTGTCCTCGGAGGCCTCCGTGAGCGCCTGGATCCACAGGTCGACGACGCGCAGCCGCTTGCCCTTCGCCATGTAGCGGTCGGCGATCACGCCGAGGCAGCCGACCGGGTCTGCGGCGATCGCGTTCTCCGCCTCCTCCCGGAACGTCTCCCACGCGTGGCCGAGGCAGGCGAGGTAGAGGTCGCGCTTCGAGCCGAAGTGGCGGTAGAGGATCGGCTCGGAGATGCCGGCCTCGCGCGCGATCTCGGCGGTCGTCGCACCGCGGTAGCTCGAACGCGAGAAGACGTGGCAGGCGGTCTCGAGGACCGCCTGCCGGCGCGCATCCGCGGTCAGCCGCAGCCGCGTCGTGGTCATTACGCCGCCAGCTCCGCCACCGCTTCCTCGGCATGGTGGCGATGCTCGATCTTGCGGATCGCCAGGACGGCGACGATCGCTCCGGCGATGCAGAGCGCGGAGCCGACGCGCAGCGCGTCATGGAAGCCGTGCAGGTAGGCGATCCGAGGCGAGTCGCCGGCCTTCGCCGCCGTGCTGATCCCCGCGGCGACGATCGCCCCCATGACGGCAATCCCGAGCGAGCCGCCGACCTGACGTGCCGAGTTCAGGACGGCCGAGCCGACGCCGGCCTTGTCGACCGCGACCGCGCTCATCGCTGCGGCCGTCACCGGGGTCATGGTCATGCCCATCCCGATGCCGCCGAGGAGCAGGCCGGGCAGCAGCACCCAGAAGCTCTCGTGCGCGCCGAGCCGCGAGTAATAGAAGAGCATCGTGGCAAGCAGCGTCATGCCGCCGCCCACGAGCCAGCGCGAGCCGACACGGTCGGTGAGCGCGCCGGCGCGCGGCGCGATCAGGATGACGAGCAGCGTCATGGGCAGGAAGCTGGCCCCCGTCTGGACGGGCGAGTAGCCAAGGACGTTCTGCATGTAGAGCGAGACGTAGAAGAACGTCCCGAACATCGCGAGCCCGACGAAGAGCATCGCCGAATTCGCGCCGCTGAAGGTGCGGTTGCGGAAGAGCGAGAGGTCCAGCATCGGGGCACGCTGGTGGCGCTCGAGCAGGACGAACGCGATCAGCGCGATCGCGGCGACCACGAACGCGCCGATGATGCGGCCCGACGACCACCCGAAGTTGTTCGCCTCGATGAACGCATACGTGAGCGAGAAGAGCCCGAGGCCCGAGGTCGCGAGGCCGGGTACGTCGAGACGCTGGTCGGCCGAGGTGTCGCGGGACTCGTCGATGAACACGGGAAGGGCGAGCAGCCCGAGAATGCCGACGGGCACGTTGATGAAGAAGATCCAGTTCCAGTTGACGTGCTGCGTCAGCACGCCGCCGACGAGCGGGCCGATCGCGAGGGCCATCGCGGACACGCCGGCCCAGATGCCGATCGCCTTCCCACGCTCGCGCGGCGGGAACGTCGCGGTGATGATCGACAGCGTCGCGGGATTCATCAGCGCGCCGCCCAGGCCCTGCACGACGCGCGCGCCGATCAGGAAGCCGCCGTTCGGCGCGAGCCCGCACGCGAGGCTCGCCCCCGTGAAGACCACCAGTCCGATGCCGAAGATCAACCGCCGGCCGGAGAAGTCGGCGAGCTTGCCGCCGATCAGCATGAACGCAGCGAACGTCAGCGCGTAGCCGGCGACCACCCACTCGAGCTCGGACAGGGTCATGTGCAGCGAGGCGCGCATCGACGGCAGCGCCACGTTGACCACGGTGTTGTCGAGCATGATCATGAACAGCCCGACCGACACGGCTCCGAGCGTCCACCACTTCTTGTTCTCCGGCGTCACGAAACGCTGCATTCCACCTCCCGTGAAGTTAGTACGCGCTAAGTTAGCAACTGCTAACTCATCCGCGCAAGTAGATTGGCGCGCGTGACCGAGGTCGTCTGGCGGCCCGACGAGGCCGTGATCGAGCGCGCGAACGCCACGCGCCTCATGCGCCGCGCGGGCGTCGCGAACTACCACGAGCTGGTGCGCCGCTCGTACGAGGAGCCGGACTGGTTCTGGCCGCTCTGCGTCGAGGACGTCGGGCTCGAGTTCTCCCGCCCCTGGGAGCGCGTCTACGACGACTCGCGTGGTCCCGAGTGGACGACGTGGTTCGTCGGCGGACGGATCAACATCGCGCGCAACTGCGTCCACCGCTGGGCCGAGCGCCGTCCCGACGCCGTCGCCGCGGTCGGGCTCGGCGAGGACGGCTCGCGCCGCGAGCTCAGCTTCGCGCAGCTGTCGCGCGACGTGACGCGACTCGCAGAGCGCCTCGTCGCGCTCGGCGTCGAGCCGGGCGACCGCGTCGCGATCTTCCTGCCGATGGCGCCGGAGGTCGCGGTCGCGTCGCACGCGATCGCGCACATCGGCGCGATCCAGGTGCCGGTGTTCTCCGGCTTCGCCGCACCCGCGGTCGCACAGCGGCTGCAGGCGAGCGAGGCGAAGGTGGTGATCACGCAGCGCGAGTCGTCACGCCGCGGCAAGCGCGTGCCGATGCTCGAGATCCTGGAAGAGACCGGCGTCGACATCCAGGTCGTGCTCGCGCCGTTCGAGCTCGACGAGCTCCCCGGCGAGCTCCCGCCGCTCGAAGTCGACTCCGAGCATCCGTACCTGCTCACCTATACGTCGGGAACGACCGGCAAGCCGAAAGGCGTGGTGCACGTGCAGGGGGGCTTCCTCGTCTCGATCGCGCGCGAGGCCTGTTATCAGGCGGACGTGCACGAAGGCGACGTGATGCATTTCGCGACCGACATGGGCTGGATCATGGGCCCGTGGACGGTCGTCGGCGCGGGCGCGCTCGGCGCCGCGATCGTCTTCGCGGAGGGAGCGCCCGACTGGCCGGCGCCGGACCGCCTCTGGCGCATCGTCGAGCAGGAGCGCGTCACGTCGCTCGGCCTCTCGCCGACGCTCACGCGCGCCCTGCTGCCGCACGGCGATCCGACGAGCGACCTCTCGTCGCTCCGGACCTTCGTCACGACGGGCGAGCCCTGGAACCCGGAGCCGTACCGCTGGCTGTTCGAGACGATCGGCCGCTCCCGCGTCCCGGTGATCAACTGCAGCGGCGGCACCGAGGTCGGGGCGTGCTTCCTCTCGCCCGCCCCCGTCGTCCCGATCAAGTCGTGCTCGGTCGGCGGGCCGGCGCTCGGGATGGCGATGGACATCCTCGGCGAGGACGGCGGCTCGCTCGTCGGCACCGGGGAAGTGGGCGAGCTCGTCTGCCGCCGGCCGTTCCCGGGCATGACGCGCGGCTTCTGGCGCGACCCGGAGAAGTATCTGGAGACGTACTGGAGCAGACTGCCGGGCGTCTGGGTGCACGGCGACTGGGCCTCGGCCGACGAGGACGGCTTCTGGTTCCTCCACGGCCGCTCCGACGACACGCTCAACATCGCCGGCAAGCGCATCGGGCCGGCCGAGCTCGAATCGGCCGCGGTCGGTCACCCGGCCGTGCGCGAGGCGGCCGCGATCGGCGTACCGCACGAGGTCAAGGGCGAGACGGCGTGGATCTTCTGCTGCCTGCTGCCCGGTGCCGAGGCGACCGAGGCCGAGGTCGCCGCGCACGTCGCCGGCGAGCTCGGCAAGGCGTTCAAGCCGGACCGGATCTTCTTCGTCGACGCGCTCCCGAAAACGCGGTCGGCCAAGATCGTGCGCCGGGCCGTGCGCGCGAAGGCGCTCGGCGCCGACCCGGGCGATCTTTCGTCGCTCGAGAACCCGGAGTCGCTCGACGAGATCGAGGCGGTCGTCGCCTGATGAGGACGGTGCTGTGCTTCGGCGACTCGAACACCTGGGGGTACGACCCCGCGACGGCAACGCGGCTTCCGCGCGAGTCGCGCTGGCCGGTGCGCCTGCAGCGCGCACTCGGCGACGAGTGGGAGGTGATCGCCGAGGGGCTGAACGGGCGCACCGCCGCGCACGACGATCCGATCTGGGAAGGACGCACCGGCGCGACGTACCTCCTGCCGTGCCTGCGCACGCACATGCCGCTCGACCTCGTCGTGATCTATCTCGGAACCAACGACGTCGCGATGCGCTACTCGCTGCGTGCCGAGGACGTCGCCGCGTCCGTCGGGCGGCTCGTGCGGATCGTGCGCACCAGCGAGACGGGCCCGGACGGATCGGCGCCGGAGCTGCTCGTCGTCTGTCCGCCGCCGTTCGGGCGGGTCGGCCCGCAGTACGGGCTCGAAGCGGAGAAGTCGCGTCAGCTCGGCCCCGCCTTCGGCGCGGTGTGCAGCGAGCTGCGCTGCGAGCTCCTCGACCTGAACGGCGTCGCCGCGTACAGCGATCTCGACGGGTTCCACCTCGACGCCGACGGAACCGCGGCCGTCGCGCGGGCCGTCGAAGAGCGCCTGCGGCGCATGGTCGTTTGCCTGTCAACCGACGGCGAGTGAGCACGCCCAAGCCCAAGCCCGCCCGCGCGGATACTCGAAATCGGCGAGCGACTCCGGCTTCATCTCCACGCCGTAGCCCGGCGCGAGCGGCAGCACGTAGCGGCCCGCGGACACGACCGCCGCGTGGACGGGGCGCGGGGTGCATCCATCCGAGCCGTCGAGTGCATTCGACGTGTGAAAGCGCGCGATACTCCCACGATGCGGGCTAAGGCCATCCGGCTCTGGCTGATCGGCGCGCTGGTCGTCGCGGCCGTGATCAGCGTCGTCGGCAACAAGGCAGGCTCGCCGTTCATCGGCTGGCTCAGCTTCGCGGTGTTTCTCTGCGCGCTCGTGCTCTACGTCAGCTGGCGCCGTGCGGCCCTGAAGGAGCGCCGTGATAGAGTTTTCGACCGAGAGGCGAAAACCACCGATGAGACTCGCGCTCGCCCAGATCAATAGCGTCGTCGGCGACGTCGACGGGAACGCGGCCAAGGTCGTCGAGTGGCTGGAGAGGGCGCGCGGCGAGAACGCCGACCTCGTCCTCTTCCCGGAGCTCGTGCTGACCGGTTATCCGCCCGAGGATCTCCTGCTCCGGCCCGGTTTCGTGCGTGCGGCGCGCCGGGCCCTCGAGAGCGTCGCGAAGGCCGCGCACGGCGTCACGGCCCTCGTCGGGGCACCGCACCTCGACACCGACCTCTTCAACGGGTGCTTCGTGCTCGCCCACGGGGAGATCCGCTGCGTCTACCGCAAGCGCTATCTGCCGAACTACGGCGTGTTCGACGAGGACCGGTACTTCGCGCCGGCGTACGACAACTTCCTGCTGCGGTTCGGCGACGTGCTCGTCGGGCCGACGATCTGCGAGGACCTCTGGCAGCCGGGACCGCCGGCGACGGATCTCGCGCTCGCCGGCGCACAGCTGATCGCGAACATCTCGGCGTCGCCGTTCCACGTGGGCAAGGACCGCGAGCGCGAGGAGATGCTCAAGGTGCGGGCGACGGACAACTCGTGCTTCATCGCGCTCTGCAACGCGGTCGGCGGACAGGACGAGCTGATCTTCGACGGCCACTCGGTCGTGCTCGACGACGAAGGCGAGGTGCTCGCGCGCGCGGCGGGCTTCGAGGAGGAGCTCCTCGTCGTCGACGTCGATCCCGTCGCCGCGGTCGGTCGTCGCCTGCGGGATGTGCGCCGCCGCGCTCTGGCCCGCGAGCGCGTCGACGTGAAGACGACCGAGGTGGAGCTGGCTCCGCCGCGCAGACAGGATGATCGTGTCCATCCGGCGGTGGCACCGCAGCTGGACGACCTCGAGCAGATGCGGCTCGCGCTCGAGCTCGGTCTGCGCGACTACGTGACGAAGAACGGCTTCGGCGACGTCGTATTCGGCCTCTCGGGCGGCATCGACTCCGCGCTGACCGCAGCGCTGTGCGTCGAGGCGCTCGGCGCGGAGCGGGTGCACGGCATCTCGATGCCGTCCCGCTACTCCTCCGAGGCGACGCGCGGCGACGCGGCCCGGCTGGCCGAGTCGCTCGGCATCGACTTCCGCGAGATCGCGATCGAGCCGATGGTCGATGCGTACTCCGGCGCGCTGGCCGAGGCGTTCACCGGCCGCGAGAGCGACCTCACGGAGGAGAACCTGCAGGCGCGCATCCGCGGCACGCTGCTGATGGCGCTCTCGAACAAGTTCGGCTGGCTCGTGATCGCGACCGGGAACAAGTCGGAGCTGTCGGTCGGGTACTCGACGCTGTACGGCGACCTCGCCGGCGGCTTCGCGCTGATCAAGGACGTCTACAAGACCGATGTCTTCCGGCTTGCGCGCTGGCTGAACGAGCGCGCGCAGCACGAGCTGATCCCGCAGTCGATCATCGACCGCGCACCGAGCGCCGAGCTGCGCGCGGACCAGCTCGACGAGGATTCGCTGCCGCCCTACCCGAAGCTCGACCAGGTGCTCGAGGCATACGTCGAGCTCGACCGCTCGCGCGAAGAGCTCTCCCAGGACGGCTTCGACGTCGACGTCGTCGACCGGGCGCTGGCGATGATCGACCGCGCGGAGTACAAGCGCCGCCAGGCACCCCCGGGCGTGAAGCTGCGCCCGAAAGCCTTCGGCCGCGACCGCCGCACGCCGATCACGAACCGCTGGCCGGGCTAGTGGAACCAGGTTCGCTCTCTGAACCAGGTTCGCGCGGCTTGGAGGCGGGCGCGCCCCGCGAGCAAGGCTCGAATCTGGTTCGGCTGCGCCGAATCAGATTCGGCTCTCTCCGAGAAACTCGTGATCCTGGTTCGCAAAACCCGCGAACCAGGATCAGTTGACCATGCGGTCGAGGGCGACGCCGAGGATCGGTAGCGCGACGGTCAGGCCGTAGCTGATCCAGCCGACGACGACGAGGGTCGGCTTCGTCGCCTGCTCGCGGCCCTCGCGGATCTCGCCCTGCAGGCGCGGGCCGAGCACGAAGTTGTGCAGGTACGACGCCGCGACGAGGCAGACGAACAGCGTCACCTTGGTCCAGAACACCGCCTGAAATGCCGAGTCGTGCCTCCACTCGCGCGCGGCGAGCGCGATGCCGGTCAGTGCGGCGATGCCGAGCGCGCCGTAGCCGAGCGGCCGCCAGCGCAGGCCGAGCGCCTTCATCGCCCGGCCGCGCTGCTCGCCTTCGAGCGTCCTGATCGCGGGCACGCCGACGAAGATCAGCGCCGTCGATCCGCCCACCCACACGGCGGCCGCGAGCAGGTGGACGGCAACGAGGACCGCGAGCACGGCGTGCAGGTTACTGACGCCGCCGCCGGAGACGATTCAAGCGTCGTGCGCGTCGATGATCCCGCGGACACGCCGGAGGAAGTCCGGCGGCGCCAAGCGTTCCCGCGTCGCCTCGAGCTCGTGCATCGTCCACCATCGGTGGCCCGCCACTCCTTCCTGCGTGAGGTCGATCGTCGGCCTCGGCTCATGCCCGGGCACACGGACGAGGTACACCGAGTTGTGCTGCCAGAGCAGCCGGCCGTTCCACGGAAACTCGCGCTCGTGCTCCCAGACGAGCGGGCCCGGCTCGAACTGCTCGAGCCCGATCTCCTCTCGTAACTCGCGGCGCAGCGCATGCTCGTGCGTCTCTCCCGCCTCGATGCCGCCACCCGGAGTGCCCCACCACGTCGCTTTCGTGACGGGGTTCTCGTACGGCACGAGGAGGATGCGCCGCTCGTCGTCGACGACGAGCGCCCGCACGGCCAATCGCTTCTCGGGATGCAGCCAGTCGTACAACGCCGAGAACCAGCGCAGGCGTTCGTCGTACGGGACGGCGGCGTTCGCGGGCGACGTCGACGGGAGCACGTACAGACCGGTGGCGCCGACCGTGCGAATCTGCGGGCCGAGCTCCGCGCGCTCGTTGAAGAGTCCGCGGTATGCCTCCTTGCCGACGAACGCGATTGCGACCGGATGCAGCTCTCGCACCATGCGCTCGAGCCGCGCGGCGTCGAAGTCCCCCCCGCGGAGATCGCCAGAGCCGGGAGTCGTGCGGTACGCGGCGTTCGTCACTCCGATTCCGAGGTCGAGCAGCGAGAACTGTTCCGACGGGTCGTAGAGACGCGGCGTGAAGCCTGCGTCGTGCAGCAGCCGCCAGAAGTCGTTGCGCGGGTTCGCAAAATGCGCCGCCGCTGCCGCCGACACCCGCCCCGGGTTGATCCCGCAGAAGACGCATGCCAACCCCGGCGCGAGGACGTCCGGGATCGCGCTAGGAGTGTCTGCGGCCACGCGGCCTACAGCGTGGCACGCGCTGCGTCCACGTGGCCG
>JABFWJ010000083.1 GCA_013362295.1 Thermoleophilia bacterium | reverse complement strand
GCACGACCATGCTCGCCTACGGCGTCGTCTTCGTGCTGCTGCTCGGGGAGATCGACCTCTCGATCGCCTACCTGAGCGGCCTGGTCGGTGTCGCGTGCGCCGAGCTGCAGAAGCCGAACAGCGGCCACTTCCTCCCCGGTATCTGGCCGATCGTCGGCGCGTTGCTGGTCGGGATCTTGATCGGTGCGTTCCAGGGCTCGTTCGTCGCGATCATCGGCGTGCCGTCCTTCGTCGTGACCCTCGCCGGGCTGCTTGCCTGGCAGGGCTTCGTGCAACGCACGCTCGGCGCGGCCGGGCCGATCATCATCGAGAACCGCTGGATCAACTACACCGCCTCGTATTTCTTCTCGAACACCGTGGGCTGGTTGATCTGGTTACTGGTGAGCCTCGCTTACATCGGCAGCGTGCTCTTCGGCGTCATCGGCAAGCGGCGGCATGGCGTGGCGATCCGCTACCCGTACCTGGTCGCCGCGAAGCTGATCGCGATCCCCGCGGGAGCCGCGCTCGTCGTCGCCATCTGCAACCACGACCGCGGCGTCCCGCTCGCGGGCCTGATCATCATCTTCTTCCTGCTCTTCTGGACGTACATCGCCAAGCGCACGACGTTCGGGCGGCACGTCTATGCGGTCGGCGGGAACGCGGAGGCCGCACGGCGCGCCGGCATCAACGTCGCACGGATCAGGATCGTCGTCTTCATGATCTCCGGGTTCATGGCGGGCGTCGGCGGGATCATCCTCGCCGGCAACCTCCAGTCGGTCGATCCGAACCAGGGCGGCGGCACGCTGCTGCTCGACGCCATCTCGGCCGCCGTGATCGGCGGCACGAGCCTCTTCGGCGGCCGCGGCGAGGTGCGCGCGGCCGTGCTCGGGTCGGCGGTGATCGCGACGATCGCCAACGGGCTGTTCATCCTCGGCTACCAGCCGGGCACGATCTTCATCATCACCGGCTGCATCCTGCTCTTCGCCGTCACGCTCGACACGCTCGCGCGGCGGCGCCAGGCGAAGACCGGCCGCTAGCGCGACACGGTCACGATGCGGTCGACGGCGCCGAGCGCGCGCGTCCGCTTCACCGTGCCGTCCGGGTAGCGCACGATCAGCTCGCGCACCGCCGTGTACGCGCCGAGCCCGAAGTGCACCCGCGGGTCCTCGGAAGAGAGGTAGCTCGAGCCCGCCTGCACCTCGCGCACCCGCCGCCTGCCGTCCACGCCGACGACGGTGACGAGCGCGCCGGGTGAGAACGGCTCGACCTGCACCTCGAGCCAGTGGCCCGCCGCGCTCGTGTTGTGCAGGAGGATCAGGCGGCCGCCGATCGAGTTGATCGCGAGATCGACGCGCCCGTCGTTGTCGTAGTCCGCCGCCGCGACGCCGCGGCCGTTTGTGCGGAGGTCGGGCACCACACCGGTATTCGCGAACTCTCCGCGCGCGTTTTGGGCCAGCACCTGGATCGGGCCGGCGTCCTTCGCCAGGTTCGTGACCGGGATCGCGCCGCTTGCGAGCACCAGGTCGAGCCTGCCGTCGTCGTTCAGGTCGACCCACGAATCGCCCCAGCCAGTCCGGCTGCCGAGCACCTTCGTCAGCGGCTTGCGGTCGTCTGTGTATCCGGCGCGCGAGCTCATGTAGATCGCGTGCGTCTGATGGCGCGAGTTGCTGACGAACAGGTCGACGAGCCCATCGCCGTTCTCGTCCGCGGCGGCGACGCCCATCCCGGCGTTGCGATCGGCGACCTTCCGCACGCGCGCACGGTCGACGAAGTGGAACCCGAGCGGGCCGCCCGGCTCGTTCAGGTAGAGGCGGTTCGGATCCTCGTCGTTCGCCACGTAAAGGTCGGGACGGCTGTCGCCGTTGACGTCGGTGAACACGGCGCCGAGGCTGTGGTCGTACGGCGCGGGGTCGAGGCCGGCTTGCACGCCGACCTCGCGGAAGTGCTTCTCTCCCTCGTTGAGGAAGAGCAGGTCGCGCACGCCTGGGTGGTTCGTCGGGAAGCCCTTGACCGAGCTCGGAATCGGATGCAGGGCGTCGGTGTACCCGGCGACGAAGAGGTCGGGACGTCCGTCGCCGTTCACGTCGGCGACGGCCGCGCCGGAATGCCAGCCGAACGACACGACGCCCGCCTTGCGTGCGCCTTCGGTGAATGTCCCGTCCCCGTTGTTCCACAACAGCACGTCGTCGACCGCGGTCGTGACGTAGAGATCCGTCCGGCCGTCGCCGTTCAGATCGGCTGCGACGCACCCTTCGCCGCGGAGCTGCAGGCCTGCGCCGGAGCGCCGCGTCACGTTCACGAAGCCGTGGCCCGTGTTGTGGAAGAGCGCGCTCCTCGGCAGGCCGCCGTGCTCCTCCCACGCCGGCAGGTTGTCGTCGGTGTAGGAGTTGACCGCGAACAGGTCGAGCCGTCCGTCGTCGTCGTAGTCGAGCCAGCAGACCCCGGCGCCCATCATCGCGGTCGCGTCGCTCGTCATCCCGTAGCGGAACGAGCCCTGGCGGAAGTCGAGCCCGAGCTGCGGCGCGACGTCGACGAGGCTGAAGCCCGCGACCGGTGCCCCGTGCGCCGCCGGAGCCGCGGATGCCTCGCCGGTCGTCGTGCCCAGCGTCCAGTGTGCGCCGGCCTGCCTGAGGCGGTAGCGGACGCTTGCGAGCTCGGCGACGGCCACGGGTGGGCCCTGTCCTTCCCCGGGCTCGAGCCACACGCGCACCGGCGCCTCCGCGCGGCGGTGCAGCGAGGTGACGAGATCGTGTGCGATCAGCTGCGCGGTGCTCACGTTCAGCTGCGACTCGACGCCTCGTGACGGGAGGATCCGGACTGCGGGAGCATCGGGCGGCGTCGACGTCGCGGCTGCCGCCGGCACGGCCGGGCCGCTGACCGCGACGAGCGTGAGCGCGTAGATCGCCCCCGAGGCAAGACCGGTGACCGCGAGCCGCGCTCCCGACAGCCGCAGACGGCGGAGCGGCACCAGGTCGAGCAGCGGACGGGCGGCGCAGACGACGGTCAGCGCGCCGAGGAGCGCGACCTTGGTCGCCCACTCCGTACGTAGCGGGGCGATCAGGAGCGCCGCCAGCAGTCCGACGGCGACCGCATAGACGATGCGGCCGCGCTGCCCCTTCGGCGCGGTCTTCGGGTCGGTGAGCATGAAGAAGAGGAAGACGAGCACCTCCGGGGAGGTCAGCAGCGACCACCAGAAATAGGGCCCCGTGATCGGGCCCAGGTGCCAGCGCGCGGTCATCGAGTGGTCGGCCGCCGCCAGGACAGCGATCCCGGTCGCGAACGCGAGCCAGAAGCCGACGGCGATCCAGAGCAGCTTCAGCCGCGACAGGATCGCGAGGCCGCCGCTGACGATCACCACGAACGCGAGCGCGAGCCACGGGGACACCGGGCCCCACCAGAAGTCGAGCGGCTCTGCCCGGCTGCGCCCCAGCACGAGGAAGCAGAGGACGAGCCCGATGTTCGACGGGTTGAAGACGTGTCCGCCGCGCCACGTGACGACGTACTTCGAGAGCAGCGACACGGCGGCGGTGCCCATGAAGATCCACCAGCCGCGGAGGCTCCACCAGTCGCCGTGTGCCGTTCCGGGGACCCGCAGGATGAACGCGACGCCGTTCCCCGTCAGGAGCGCGCTCGCAGGCCACATCACGACGTGTTGCTTCCGCGCGACGATCGCGACCTCCAGCAGGGCGCACGTGAGCAGCGCGATCAGGATCTGCGCGATCGAGAGCCGGAACTGGAACGCCGTCTGCCCGAGCACCTGCAGGGTCGTGATCACGGCAGCCAGATGCAGACGCGGGTCGCTCAGCTTCGGCAGCACCACCGGATACGGCGCGCCGCGAATGGTGAGCGCGGTCATCGCCCACGATCGTAGTCACGGCAAGCGCCGATTACTATCGGCAGGAATGCGCCTCGAGCAGGCACGCGCGATCGTCGACCACGTCGTCAGCAACGCGTCCGGCGCCGTCTCCGTCTTCGTCGCCGACGACCACGGCGAGGTCGTCGCCGCCGCCACGATGGACGGCGCCGCCCCCGACACGCGGCTGAACGCGCAGCGCAAGGCGTACACGGCCGCGCGGAGCGACGCGCGCTCGACGCGCGAGCTCGCCGAGAAGGCGCGGGCCGACGCGGCCGAGCGCGCGAGCTTCGACCCGTTCTTCACGTTCTTCCTGGGCGGCGTCGCGGCGTTCGACGGGACGACGCGGGTGGGCGCCGTCGGCGTGAGCGGGCTTCCCGGCGAGGTGGACGAGCAGCTTGCCCGGGCCGGGATCGCGGCCGCCGGTTTGCAACATTGACGTTGCAGATATAAATCACCTATGGTGCAACTCGATGCGCGGCTCCGGGAGGCGACGATCGCCGTCCTGCGCGAGCGGGGCTGGGACGGGCTGACGCTGGAGCGCGTCGCCGAGGTGGCGGGACGCGCACGGTCGACGCTCTGGCGGCAGGGGCTGACGCGCGAGGCGCTGGTCGGCGCGCTCGTGAGCGAGCTGGCCGAGGGCTTCCGGAACGCCATGTATCCCGTGCTGACCGCCGGCGGGACCGGACGCGAGCGACTGGTGCAGGCGCTCGAGGCGCTCTGCGAGCTCCTCGACCACCACCTGCCGCTGATGCTGGCGACAGACGAGGCGTTCCACCAGGACACGGCGCCCGGCCAGCCGCCGGACTATCTCCGCCCCTTCATCACGTTTCTCCGCGAGGGCGTGGCGGACGGCTCGCTCGAGATCGACGGCGACGTCGTCGAGACCGCCGACGTCGTCTTCAACGCCGTGGCCTGGCCGTACGTGCACCTGCGCGGGCGCCACGGTTGGCCGGCCGAACGCGCTCGAGATCGCGTCGTCGGCGTCGTCCTCAACGGCGTCGCCAACCAACGAAAGGAGCCGACATGAGCCTGCCGTACACAGAGCCGCTCGTCCCGCGCGAACCGGCGCCGCGCCAGATTCCCGAGCCGCCGCGCCGCGGCGAGCCCGGCGGCCCGCCGTGTGCGATCTGCGGCGGCGCGACGACCCGGGCGCTCTGGTCGGACGACAACTGGACCCTGCACGCACCCGTCGGCGGCAGCCTGCCGGGCGCCGTCTGGATCGCGAGCCGCGAGCACTTCGACTCGTTCGCGG
>JABFWJ010000118.1 GCA_013362295.1 Thermoleophilia bacterium | reverse complement strand
GTCGAGGTGACGCCCAGGTCGGTGCGGCTGCGCAAGGTGGAGCTCTCCGCGTCGAAGCGCGCGACCGCCGCGTCACGGCGCAAGCGCGAGCGCGAGCTCGCGTCAACCTAGGTGGTGAACCACCGAACGAGGGCTTGGTCAACCGACCCTTGATCGATCATGGTGATCACAGGCCCTGTGCGGCGGGGCCTGAGATTCCACCACCAATCGGGAGAGACAGAGGAGCGGCATGACGACGACCGAACTGCGCGCGAAGATCCGGGCCGTCCCCACCGGCGGCCTGTTCTTCCGGCTCCTGACGCGCTAGCGCGTCACTCTGCGGCGGAGACGAGGGCAGATCGACGACAGCCGGGCCTCAGGGCCCGGCTGTCGGCTTTTCGGGCCTAGATTTGAGGCGGGTTGGGATCCGGCGGCAGCGGCGTCGGGTCGGGCCCCGGGTCCGGCGGTCCCGGCGGCGGCGTCGGCGGCGGGGGGAGCGGGTCGGGCGTCGGTGAGGGCGGTTCGAGGCTCATGACGCGCTTGTGCCCTCACGGAGCGCGGCGCACACCCGCCTCGTCCTCGAGCTTGATTGCCGCGGAGTTGATGCAGTAGCGCAGGCCCGTCGGATGCGGGCCGTCCGGGAAGACGTGTCCGAGGTGACCGCCGCAGTCGGCGCACATCACCTCCGTGCGCGTCATGCCGTAGCTCGTGTCGGTCTCCTCCTCGAGCGCATCCCCGGACGCCGGCGCAGAGAACGCCGGCCAGCCGCAGCCGGAGTCGTACTTCGCGTCGCTCGAGAAGAGCTCCTTGCCGCAGCCTGCGCAGTGGTAGGTGCCGGGCTCGAACGTATGGTCGTACTCGCCGGTGAACGGACGCTCCGTTCCCTTCTCGCGCAGCACGCGGTACTGCTCGGGCGTCAGCTCCGCGCGCCACTCGGCATCGCTCTTCTGCACCTTGGTCATCGGTTCACCATCGACATGTCGGGGTAGCGGTCGCCCGCCGCGGCGCCCTTCGGGAACGCCTCCTCGAGGCGCCGCAGCTCGTCGCCGCTCAGTTCGACGTCGACCGCGCGGACGTTCTCCTCGAGGTACTCGACGCGCTTCGTGCCCGGGATCGGGACGATGTCCTCGCCACGGGAGAGCACCCAGGCCAGTGCGAGCTGGCTCGGCGTGACGCCCTTCTCCCCGGCGATCTCCTCGACCTTCGCGACGAGATCGAGATTGCGCTCGAAGTTCTCGCCCTGGAAACGCGGACCGCGCCTGCGGAAGTCGGTGTCGTCGAGGTCGGCGATCGACTTGATCCGGCCCGAGAGGAACCCGCGGCCGAGCGGGCTGTACGCGACGAACCCGATCCCGAGCTCGCGCACGGTGGGGAGAATCTCGTCCTCCGGGTCACGCGTCCAGAGCGAGTATTCGGTCTGAAGCGCGGTGATCGGGTGCACCGCGTGCGCGCGCCGGATCGTCGCGGGAGCGGCCTCGGAGAGGCCGAGGTGTCGCACCTTGCCGGCCTCGACCAGCTCCTTCCTGGCGCCGACCGTCTCCTCGATCGGCGTGTCCAGGTCGACGCGGTGCTGGTAGTAGAGGTCGATGTGCTCGACGCCGAGTCGCGCGAGGCTCGCGTCACACGCCTGCCTGACGTACTCGGGACTTCCGTTCACGCCGAGGAAGCTGCCGTCCTCCGCCCGCTGGTTGCCGAACTTCGTCGCCAGGACGACCTGGTCGCGCCGGTCGGCGATCGCGCGCCCGACGAGCTTCTCGTTCGTGAAGGGGCCGTACATGTCGGCGGTATCGAGAAACGTGATGCCGAGCTCGAGCGCGCGGTGGATCGTCGCGATCGCCTCTCCCTCGTCCGCCGTCCCGTAGAACTCCGACATGCCCATGCAGCCGAGCCCGAGCGCGGAGATCTCGAGGTTCTGTCCTAGGGTGCGTGTCTTCATGCCGACAGCGTCGCAGACCGCGTAAGGTTGCCGCGTGGCTGCTGATTACGCGATCGTGAACATCAAGGAGCTCGAGGACCAGGCGGTGAAGTTCGGCCTCTCCCCGAACGTCGAGGCCCGCTTCGGGCGCAAGGCGACCGACGCGAAGCAGGGCGGCTTCAGCTACCAGAAGCTCGTTCCGAACTTCCGCCAGCCGTTCGGTCACCGGCACGAGGGGCAGGAGGAGTTCTACGTCGTGCTCTCCGGCGGCGGCACGATCACGCTGGAAGGCGAGACCAGGCCGCTCCGGCAGTGGGACGTCGTGCGGGTCGCGCCGAAGGTTGCGCGGGGATTCGAAGCCGGGCCGGACGGCCTCGAGTTTCTCGCCTTCGGAGCCGGCGAGACGGGTGACGCCGAGGTGCTCGAGAGTTTCTGGGAGGACGTCGTCGGCTAACCGCCGTCGGCTCGTGGTACTGGTTCTCGGGCCCTACGCTCCCTTCTGCGCTTCCAGCTGACGGTCGCCGGCGCCGTGCTCGGCGGGGTGTTCCTCGAAGCGGTAGCGCACGACCGGGTGCTTCGCCGCGCGCACCTCGTCGAGCCGCCGGACGGGACGCTCGTGCGGCGCCTCGTGCAGCAGCTCCGGGCTCTCGGCGGCTTCGCGGGCGATCGCGAGCATCGCCTCGACGAACTCGTCGAGCGTCTCCTTCGCCTCCGACTCCGTCGGCTCGATCATCAGCGCCTCGGGAACGATCAGCGGGAAATAGATCGTCGGCGGGTGGAAGCCGTAGTCCATCAGGCGCTTCGCGACGTCGAGCGCGCTGACGCCGTACTCGCGCTTGAGCGGGCGTGCGCTGAGCACGAACTCGTGCATGCAGAGCCGGTCGAAGGGCAGGTCGTAGGCCCCCTTGAGCCGGGCGAGCAGGTAGTTCGCGTTCAGGACGGCGGCCTCGCTCATCTCCTTCAGCGCGGGCCCGTACGAGCGGATGAACGCATACGAGCGGACGAACACGCCGAAAGGCCCGCTGAAGCCGCGCACCTTGCCGATCGTCTTCGGACGGTCGTACTCGAGACGGAAGCCCGCGCCGTCGCGCACGACGACCGGCACGGGGAGGTACGGCTCGAGGATGTCGCGCACGGCGATCGGGCCGCCCCCCGGGCCGCCTCCGCCGTGCGGCTGCGAGAACGTCTTGTGCAGGTTGATGTGAACGATGTCGAAGCCCATGTCGCCCGGGCGCGAGATTCCGCAGACGGCGTTGAGGTTCGCGCCGTCGTAGTACATGAGCGCTCCGGCGCCGTGGAAGATGTCGCGGATCTCCTCGATGTTCTCGTCGAAGAGGCCGAGCGTCGACGGGTTGGTGAGCATCAGACCGGCCGTGTGGTCGTCGACCTTGCCTCGAAGGTCCTCGACGTCGATGTTTCCGCGCGCGTCGGTCTTCACCGGTGTGAGCTCGTAGCCCGCCATCGTCACGCTCGCCGGGTTCGTACCGTGCGCCGTGTCGGGGATCACGATCTTCCGCCGCGTCTCGTCCTCGCCCTTGTCGGCGAAGTACGCGCGGAACAGCATCAGCCCCGTCAGCTCGCCCTGGCTGCCCGCAGCCGGCTGCAAGGAGACCGCGTCGAGGCCCGTCACCTCACGCAGGATCTCCTGGAGGTGCCATTCGAGCTCGAGGGCGCCCTGCGCCGCGTCGTCCTCGACGAGTGGGTGCAGGTTCGCGAAGCCGGGGATCCCGACGAGCCGCTCGTTGATGCGCGGGTTGTACTTCATCGTGCAGCTGCCGAGGGGGTAGAAGCCCGTGTCGATCCCGAAGTTGCGCGTCGAGAGCTTCGTGAAGTGCCGCAGCACTTCCGGCTCGGCCAGCTCCGGCAGGCGCGGGGCCCGCTTGCGAGCAAGCTCCTCGGGAACCTCGGGTACCGGCAGCTCCGGCTTCGGCACGCCGAGGCCGCGCCGGCCATGCTGCGACTTCTCGTAGATCAGCTTCACGACGACGCTGCCTTCGACGACAATGCCTCCGCGAGGCGGTCGATCTCCTCGACGGTGCGCTTCTCCGTCACCGCCACGAGCAGCGCGTCGTCCAGTCCAGCGTAGTCCCGTCCAAGCGGGTAGCCGGCATAGACACCCTTCGCGCGCGCGGCGGCGAGCGCGTCGCGCGCGTTCCGTCCGGTGCGCACGGCAAACTCCTTGAACGTTGCCTTCTCCGGAAACACGAGTTCGAGTCCCGCGTCGCCCAACCGCTCCTTGGCGTAGGCGGACAGGGCCATGCAGGTCTCCCCCACCTCTCTGAGCCCCTGCGGTCCCAGCAGGCTCAGGTGCACCAGGCCCGCGAGCGCCAGCAGGGTCTGGTTGGTGGTGATGTTCGACGTCGCCTTCTCGCGCCTGATGTGCTGCTCGCGGGTCTGCAGGGTGAGCACATAGCCGCGCTCCCCCGCGGCGTCCACCGTCTCGCCGACGATCCGTCCCGGCAGCCTGCGGATGTAGTCGTTGCGCGCGGCGAGGAACCCGTAGTGCGGACCGCCGTAGCTCATCGCGTTGCCCGCCGCCTGGCCCTCGCCGATCGCGAGCGCGCAGCCGTACTCGCCGGGCGCCTCGAGCACTCCGAGCGACACGAGGTCGACGTGCGCGATCGGCAATGCCCCCGCGTCGTTCGCGGCGGCCGCGAGTTCGGGCGCCTGCTCGAGGACGCCGAAGAAGTTCGGCTGCTGGAAGATCACCGCCGCGCCGCCGGCTGCCGCAGCGCGGACGCGCTCGGGATCGGTCGCGCCCGCCTCGTGCGGGACCTCGACGACCTCGAGCCCGAACCCGGGCGCGTACGTCTTGATCACCTGGCGCACCTGGGGATTCGTCGCCTCGGTGACGACGATCCTCGAGCGGCCGGTCGCGTGCTTCGCGACGAAGCTGGCGTCGGCGGCGACCGTCGTGCCGTCGTATCCCGACGCGTTGGAGACGTCCATGCCGGTCAGCTCGCAGATCGCGGTCTGGTACTCGAAGATCGCCTGCAGGACGCCCTGGCTCATCTCCGGCTGATACGGCGTGTACGCCGTCAGCAGCTCGCCGCGCTGCAGCACCGCGTCCACGACCGCCGGCACGTAGTGGTCGTAGATGCCCGCGCCGAGGAAGCAGGCCTCGTCGACGACGTTCTTGCCGGCGAGCTCCTCCAGGTGCCGCTGGAGCTCGGCCTCGGTCAGCGCCGGCGCGATCGCGAGCTCG
>JABFWJ010000380.1 GCA_013362295.1 Thermoleophilia bacterium | reverse complement strand
AGGTCCGCGAGCACCTCGGTGCGCGATCCTGGCCGCTCCAGTACCTCGAGCACGCCCGCCACGCTAGTCGACTTCCACCCGCACGGCCGTGCAGCTCGTCGCACGGCCCTCCGCGTCGCATTCGACGAGCGCGCCCTCGAGCCGCACGTCGCCGGTCGCCGGCTCGAGCCTCGTCGGCATGCCGGTGAGGAAGCGCTTGAGCGCGTTGTGCTCGTCGCTGCCGATGATGGAGTCGTGCGGGCCCGTCATGCCGGCGTCGGTGATCGCCGCGGTCCCGCCCCTGAGCACCCGCGCGTCGCTCGTCTGAACGTGCGTGTGCGTGCCGAGCACGGCCGTCACGCGTCCGTCGAGATAGCGGGCCATCGCGACCTTCTCGCTCGTCGCCTCGGCGTGGAAGTCGACCACGATCACCGGTGTTCGCGCCCTCGCCCGCTCGACGAGCCGGTCGACGGCGATGAAGGCGCTCTCGAACGGATCGAGCGCGAACGAGCCGAGCAGGCTGATCACCGCCACGCCGTCGTGCACGGCGAGCCCGGTTCCGGGCGTCTGCGGCGAGAGGTTCGCCGGGCGCAGCACGCGCTCGCTGCCCGAGAGGTACGGCGCGAACCCCGGCTGCCCCCACGTCCAGTTCCCGAGCGTGATCACGTCGGCGCCGCTGGCGAGGATCTTGTCCGCGAGCTTGGCGGTGATCCCGCGGCCGGCGGCGGCGTTCTCGCCGTTGACGATGCAGAAGTCGGCGCCGAGCTCGCGCCGGAGCGCCGGGAGGCGCGTCTCGACCGCCCGCCGCCCGGGCGCGCCGAACACGTCGGCGACGAACAGGATTTTCACGAGCGGCCTTTCTAGGACAGCGACAGCGTCGCCGCGGGGTGGACCTCGACGACGACGTGGTTGCCTGCGTCGTTGGTGTAACGAGAGAGCGCCTGGCGCTCGGCGTGCGAGAAGTCGACGACCGCTCCGAGCTGCGAGCCGGCGGAGGTGACGGGCGCGCCGACCGCCAGTGAGGGGTCGACGCGCACGTGCGAGACGGTCACGTCGAGGGACGGCGCGCCCGACGGCTGGATGTCGACGCGTGAGCCGTACGTGCGGCCGTTCAGCATCACGTCGTCGATCGCGACGACGATCCCGTCGACCGGCGAGTACACGTCGGTGCCGGGTGCCGCGCCGACGTCGATCGCCGACGTCCCTGGTCCTTCGCCACCGGCCAGCTGGTACCAGCGCGGCCGGCCGTTCGAGCTGCCGAAGATCTTGTGCACGACTCGCGTCAGGAGGCCCTGGTTGACCTGGGTGCCGAGCGGTGCCAGAGCGAGCGCGCCGTCGCTACCGCCCTGGTAGCCGATCGCGGTCACGCGCGACTGGCTGACCGGGAGCTGGAGGTGCAGGTTCGAGAGCCGCGCGACGATCTCCGGCTGCGGCGGGCCCGCCGGCAAGAGCCGGGTGGGACTCGCCGGGGCCGCCGTGCGGACGGGCGTGCCCGAGCCTCCGAACGCCGAGAGGAGCACGGTCACGAGCCCGATCGCGACGAGCACGACGAGTACCGCCAGTCGGCGGAGGCGGCGTTCCCTCTCGAGGTGGCGGCGGTGGGCCGTGCGGGCGCGCCGGTTTGTCACCGGGGGCGGCATCCGGGGCACCGTAGCGAACGGCTCCCGCGCTTTCAACGCGACAACGTTCTGGTCGTCGAAGCTCCACTCCCAATCCGGCGGCCGGAGAAGCCGCGCTGCGGGGGTAGCATCGCGACGATGAGCACGAGGATCATGGTCCCGCGCTGGATGCAGTTGGTGGGGCTGCCTCTGCTGCTCGTCCTCGCGTGGGTGCTGGCGAGCGCTGCTGCTCACGTCGTCTTTCTCTTCGTGGTCGCCGCCCTTGTCGCGCTGCTGCTCGACCCGCTCGTGCGCGCGCTGCAGAAGGTGCGGCTGCCCCGCGGCCTTTCGGTCGCGCTCGTGTACCTGACGTTCGCTGCGGCGCTGGGGCTCGTCATCCTCGCAGTCGCCACCGCCGTCGTCGGTCAGACGAAGACGGCGGCGGACAGGTTCAACGCGTACTTCACGCATGGTCGCGGGGCGACCGGACAGACGGCGGCCGACCGCGACATCGATCGGCTGCAGCACTGGTTCGACACGCACCGGCTGAAGTCGGTGAAGGTGCAGAAGCGCGGGCACAAGCTCGTGAAGCAGATCCGTCAGCGCGACGTCGGCAAGTACACGCACAAGATCGTGACGTTCGTCGAAGGCGCCGCGATTTCGATCGGGAAGACGCTGTTCTCCGTCGTGCTGCTGCTCGTCGTGTCGATCTACATGCTGCTCGACATGCAGCGGCTCGGCCGCGCGATCAATCGGCGCTTCCCACCGCGACCGGGCGAGCAGCCGCTGCTGCTCAGCATCGAACGTTCGCTCGCGTCATACGTGCGCGGGCAGGCGGCGCTCAGCCTGATCATCGGAACGAGCGCGGGCGTCGGACTCTGGGCGCTCGCGGCGGTCGGCCTGCTTCCGCACGGGCAGCAGTACGCGCTCCTCTTCGGCGCGTGGGTCGCGGTGACGGAGATCATCCCGTACCTCGGCCCGTGGCTCGGCGCCGTGCCCGCGGTCACGTATGCGCTTGTCGTGCATCCGCTCTCGGCGGTGTGGGTGACGCTGCTCTTCCTCGGCATCCACCAGATCGAGGGGCACGTCGTCGTGCCGAACGTGATGGGGAACGCGCTTCGCCTGCATCCGCTGCTCGTGATCTTCGGGCTGGGCGCCGGGGCCGAGCTCTACGGGCTCCCGGGCGCGCTGATCGCTCTGCCGCTCCTCGCGGTCGGCCGTGCGATCTGGGAGTTCTTCGCCGACCGGATCACGCTCGAGAAGTGGTCCGACGAAGAACCTCTACCCGTGACGGAGCTCGTCGAGCCACGTACGCTTGAGAAGAAGACATGAGCGCCTTCTTCCCCGCCACCCGCCTCCGCCGCCTCCGCCGCACCGGGACGCTGCGCGACCTCGTGCGCGAGACCTCACTCTCGGTCGACGACCTCGTGATGCCGCTCTTCGTGGCGCCTGAGGCGCTGCCGAACGAGCGCCTGCCCGGGCTCGGGCGGCACACCGTCGAGTCCGTCGTCCGCGAGTGCGACGAGCTGCTCGGCCTCGGCGTCACCTCCGTCCTGCTCTTCGGGCTCCCGGAGGAGAAGGACGAGGAGGGGTCGGGGGCGTGGATCGAGGACGGCGTCGTCCAGCAGGCGCTCCGCGCGCTGAGGCAGCGTTTCCCCGAGCTGCTGCTCCTCACCGACGTCTGTCTCTGCGAGTACACCTCGCACGGGCACTGCGGCGTGCTGACCGAGGGCGGCGAGGTCGACAACGACGCGTCGCTCGATCTGATCGCGCGGACGGCCGTGTCGCATGTCGAGGCCGGAGCCGACGTCGTGTGTCCGAGCGACATGATGGACGGTCGCGTCGGCGCGATTCGGGAGCAGTTGCCGCAGACGCCGATCGTCGCGTACTCCGCGAAGTACGCGTCGGCGTTCTACGGGCCGTTCCGCGACGTCGCCGACAGTGCACCTGCGTTCGGCGACCGCCGCGGTTACCAGATGGACCCCGGCAACGTGCGTGAGGCGCTGCGTGAATGCGAGCAGGACGTCGCCGAGGGTGCCGACATGGTCATGGTCAAGCCCGCGCTGCCGTACCTCGACGTGGTGCGAGCCGTGCGGGAGCACTTCCGGCTGCCGCTCGCTGCGTACAACGTGAGCGGCGAGTACGCGATGATCAAGACGGCTGCCGCGGCCGGCGACCTCGACGAGCGCGCCGCGGCGGCCGAAAGCCTCACCGCGATCCGCCGCGCGGGTGCGGACGTCGTGATCACGTACTGGGCCAAGGAGTTCGCCTCCTGGCTTTGAGGGTCACGAAGTCCGGGCTCTGGCAGCGCGCGCAGCAGCTCATCCCCGGCGGTGTCAACTCGCCCGTGCGCGCGATGCGCGCCGTCGGGCTCGACGAGCCCTTCTTCGTCGAGCGCGGGCGCGGCGCGAGGGTCGAGACGGCCGACGGACGCACGCTGCTCGACTGGGTGCAGTCCTGGGGGCCGTTGATCTTCGGGCACGCGGACGAGGAGACGGTCGCGGCCGTGCGCGAGGCGGCGCTCGACGGAACGAGCTTCGGCGCGCCGACCGAGCGCGAGGTCGAGCTCGCCGCCGAGATCGCCGATGCCGTGCCGTCGGTCGAGCGTGTACGGCTCGTCTCGTCCGGGACCGAGGCGGCGATGAGCGCGGTGCGGCTCGCGCGTGCCTTCACGAAGCGCGACCGCGTGATCAAGTTCGCCGGCTGCTACCACGGCCACGCCGACGGCTTCCTCGCGAGTGCCGGTTCCGGCCTCGCGACGCTCGGCATCCCGGCCTCGCCGGGTGTCCCGCGCAGCGTCACGCAGGACACGATCGTGTGCGAGTACAACGACGCCGAGGGCGTGACCGCGGCCGTCGGCCGTCACGGCGACGGGCTCGCCGCGATCATCGTCGAGCCGGTCGCGGGCAACATGGGCTGCGTCCCGCCGGCGCCCGGCTTCCTGGAGGCGCTGCGCGCCCTCTGCGACGCGTCGGGCGCGCTGCTGATCTTCGACGAGGTGATCTCCGGCTTCCGTGTCGGGCGCGGCGGCGCGCAGGAGCGGCTCGAGGTCCTGCCCGACCTGACGGTGCTCGGGAAGATCGCGGGCGGCGGCCTGCCGCTCGCCGCCTTCGGCGGCCGCGCGGATGCGATGGAAGAACTGGCGCCTGCCGGGTCCGTCTACCAGGCCGGCACGCTGAGCGGGAACCCGCTCGCGACGGCGGCCGGCCTCTCCGTCCTGCGCCGGCTGCGCGATCCGAGCGTGTACGACGAGCTCGAGCGGCGTTCGGCCCGTCTCGCGGACGGGCTCGCGCGGTTCGGCCGCGTGCAGCGGGTCGGTGCGATGCTCACGCTCTTCGCCGGCCGCGAGGAGCCGGTCGAGCGGTTCACCGAGCTCGACACCGACGGCTACGCCCGGCTCTTTCGAGGGCTGCTCGAGCGCGGCATCTACGTCGCGCCGAGCCAGTACGAGTGCCTGTTCCCGTCGCTCGCTCACGGCGACGAGGAGATCGAGACGACGATCGAGGCCGTACGTGACGTCCTCGG
>JABFWJ010000178.1 GCA_013362295.1 Thermoleophilia bacterium | reverse complement strand
GACCCCGTTCAACAGGCCGCTCGAGGCGGTGGAGTGCGGCCGGTGCGCTCCGTCTGACTCGGCGAAGCCCGCCGGCAGGCCTGTGGTCGTCGCCCGGTAGGCGTGGATGACCGCCGGCCCGGTGAACGCTTTCGGGGCCGAGTCGTCGGCCGCGAAGATGTAGGCCCGGTCGCCGGCCGTGCGCACGACCTGGCGTCCGTTCTGGTCCGTGAACCCCGGTCCGACGTCGAAGCTCATGCCTTATGAGCAGACGGCGGTCCCGTTGTTGACCGTGACGGTCGCGATCGGAGCGGTGGACACGTTGCCCGCCGCGTCACGCGCGACGGCGCTGATGCGGTGCACACCGTCGGGGACGAGCGTCGAGTCCCACGTGATGCCGTACGGCCCGGCGGTCAGCTCTGCGCCGATGCCGCCACCGTCGACGGTGAACTGCAGGCCCGCCACGCCGATGTTGTCGGACGCGGTCGCCGAGAGCGACACGGGTCCCGAGACCGTCGATCCGTCGGTCGGTGCGGTCAGCGCGACGCTCGGAGCGGTCGTATCGCCCGAGCCGGCTGGATTGACGGTCAACGTGACCGGGACGACGGTCGTCGGGTTCGACGCGCCAGGCGCGGAGACGGTGAGGTTCGCGTTGTACGAGCCGGGCGCAAGCGCCGCCGTGTCCGGGGTGACGGTGATGTCGGCAGGCCCGACGCCGCTCGCCGGGATCGCCGCCAGCCACGGCGAGTCGCTCGTGATCGACCAGTCGAGAATGCCGCCGCCGAGGTTCGAGAGATGGAGCGTCTGGGCGGTCGCCGACCCGCCGGCCGAGACCGCGAAGGAGAAGGAGGTGGGGGCCAGCCCGACCGAGGGGGCGGCCGCCGTCTCTGCTGTGGCGGAGAGGGGTGAATCGGCAAACGCCCCGCCCGTCGTCCACTGTGCGGGCAGCGCGGTCAGCGTCGTCGAGGATGCGGTCTCGGCCGGCCCGCTCGGCGGTGTCGGGCTGCCGTCCCTGAAGGACAGCGTGCCGCCTCCGGACGGCACGAGCACCGCGATCCAGTACGGCGTGCCCGCGGTGACCGCGGTCGGCGAAACGTTGACGCTGTTCCAGGCGTCCGCGACCGGGCTCGCGATCGTGCCCTGCGCGAGCAGCGCCCCGGGATGCCCGGACGCGTCCGCGTAGAGGCCGACGATCGCGGAGGTCGCTGTCGGCGCGCCGGCGACGTACAGGTTCAGCTTGGCGACCGTTCCACCGGCAGCCGCCGTGAACGAGAACGCCTCGGCGCTGCCCGCCGGGTTCGAATCGACGCGTGCGGCGAGCGTCGCGGCGCCGACGAGCACATTCGCGCGTGCGAAGGCCGGTCCCGCCAGGGCGGTGACCAGCATGACGGCGAGCGCAAACGTGCACCGGAGGTGCCTCCGGCCCTGCAAAGGTGGCCGCATGCGCGCATCCTGCGTGCGGCCGTGAGCGGCGACAATAGGCGCGCGTACAGTCCTCGCACGCAAAAGACCCCCCGATCGACGCACTTCTCCCTCGCTAGTCCTCTCGCGCGGTCAGGACCGCTGCGCCGAGGCCGACTTGGAAGAACATCAGGATCGTCACCTGGATGAACGAGAACGTGTCGTACGTGGCGAGCGACACCGCGAACGCGAGCGTCGAGGCGGCGAGCCCCCCGAGCAGCCACGCTCGCGGCGTGTCCTCGGCGCGGGCGGCGTTCATCATCCGGCGGTAGAAGCGCCCGAACAGCCAGACCCACGCGAGCACGCCGATCACTCCGGTCTCGAGCAGCGTCCCGAGCCACTGGTCATCGAGGATGGGTGCGTTCGCCTTCTCCTCGCTGCGGTCCGTCAGGCGCGTTCCGAACCCTGCTCCGAGCATCAGATGTTGCCTCGCCTCGTGTAGGCCCGGGCCGAGGTCGGCGACCCGCCCGCTGCCGTACGTTCCGGCGCCGGCGGACTGTTCGGCCACGAGCCCGCCGTGGGGGAAGAACGCGCCCTTCAGCGTTCCGAGCGTTCCCGGCAATGCGATGTGCACGACGAGGATGAGCGGGACGAGGAGCGGCCAGAGCTTCTTCACGTCCGTCGGCCGGAAGCGCCAGTATCCGAAGGCGAGGACGAGCAGCATGATCATCGGCGTGCGGGACACGGTCGCCAGCGCGCCGAGGAAGATCAGCAGCGTCGCACCCCACCAGAGCCTGCGCCCCGTCCGCTTCGCCATATAGATCGCGAAGGGCAGCAGCATCACGAAGAGGGCTCCGAGGGCGATCGGGCTTTGTGCAGGACCGTATGCGCGCAGGCGCCCGCCGCGATCGTTCCGGATGCTGATCAACGAATACGGCAGCTGGTCGGGCTTCAGGACAGGGATCCAGCGCGAGAGGTCGTTGAAGATGTTGTAGTGCGTCTGGCCTTCCCAGAGTGCGCACAGTGCAAGGATCGCGCCGCCGATCACGATCGTCCGCGCCAGCTTGTCGACGTGGCTCCGGCGCCGCACGACGCTTGGAACGATGTAGGCGATTGCGAAGAAGCTCGCGAAGAAGGTCAGCTTCTTGACCACCTCGGTCTGGACGCCCAGCTGCTGGATCCGGCCGCCGTTCACGGCATCCGAAACGAGCATCGAGAACGCGATCAGGCCGAGCTGGACGTCCATGCCCGTCTTGCGCAACCGAACGCGCGGGTCGGCGAGCAGCGAGCACACCCAGCCACCGGCGATGAAGATCGTGAGCACGCGGTACGGCTCGAGCTGAAACGGCAGGCCTCCCGGGAGGGTGTAGCGCCGGATCGGGATGAAGAGCACCACGAGGACCAGGCCCGTCAGCAGGGACTCCCAGCGGAGCAGCCGCCGATACCCCGTCGTCAGCACGACCGCGAGCAGCGTGACCGGAGCGACGATCTTCAGAGGCGCCGTCGAGACGACGCTGAGCGCGAGGATGATGAAGGATCCGAAGACGACCCCGGCCGAGATGATCGGCCCGCGGTCGCCCGCACCGATCAGGACGCCCAGAGGTTTGGCGTGGATTGGGGTGTTCACGGGGATGGCTCAGACCAAGCAGGTCGTTCGGGTCGGGCGCAGGGCATAGCGGTACTTACGTCCAAGCCCGAGCCGGACCAGATGCGCCGCGGATCACGAAGCGCGCGGACGCCCGATGACACGCCTCACGTTCTCCTCTTCGGCATCCGACACAGCGGCGATCTGCGGATTCAGGTTCTCCAGAATGAAGGCGAGCCCGATCGCGGCGATCAGCGCGGTGAGGAAGATGACGATCGGCAGCGCCTTCGAACGGCCCTGCCAGAGAAGCGGCTTGTTGGAGAGCGCCCGCTTCACCGGCTGCAGCTCGACGCGCTGGCCGATCGGAACGTGCGCCTGCTCCTGCCGGGTGGCGATGTAGCGCATCAGGGCGTCGGTCGTGCGGACCGCGAGCAGCTGCGCGCCCCGGCCGGTCGGCGAGAACGCGGCGATGCTGATGATCGGCAGCGCGCTCGAAGACGAGCTCCCCGACACGGCCATCACGGGCGCAGCCTCGATCGACTCGTCGCCCGCGCCCTGCGGCCAGATCGCCCGGTGAACGGGATCGGCGTCGACGTACTTCGAGTAGAGAACGGCAAGCAACGTCAGGCGCGAGGGATCCGCACCGCTCGCGTTGAGCCGGCCCTCCATGAAGCCCGGCTGCGTGACCGACAATGTCTCGTAGCTGACCCATTGCTCGGAGTCGCGGTAAGCGATCCCCTTCTGGCTCACCTTCACGTAGGAGAGGGTTGCGAGCACGAGCGCGAGCACGAGCCCGATCCCGACAACCACCTTGTGGCGCCAGATGACGCGCCCGTACAACTCGATGTCCATTGGTTACGCCGCCGTTTCGTCGCTGGTGTGTTCGTCCACCACCGGCCGGCCGTAGCCGTAGCGGTAGAGGAGCATCGTTGCCTGCGTGCGGTTCGCAACTCCGAGCTTTCGGTAGACCCCACCGAGGTGAAACTTCACCGCGTGAACCGAGACGCACAAGTCGCGGGCCACTTGCCCGTTCGTCATTCCGCGCGAAGCCATCTCGAGCACTTGGCGCTCGCGTGCCGAGAGACGATCCAGGCGCCCTTGAGTCTCGTCGTGTTCGACCGACATGCGCCGATCGTAGGACGGTGCCGGCCGCCCGCCTACGCGCCAACGGGACAGATCGGGGCCATTCCCGCCTGACCCGTTGGCTAGGTCCGATCTAGCTGCGAGTTCATAGGAAACGCTCGGGCGGCTGCCTACGCTCGAACGAAGATGGAGCTCGTCTCTCAGACGGCGCACACGGTCGGCGCGCGGCGCGGCGTCACGTCGTTTCCGCCCGCGATCACGCAGAACCCGTATCAGCGTCTCCTCTATTCGCACCTTGCAGATCTCGGCTTCCCGCTCGAGACCGCGGAGCGCCTCGACGTCGGCTGGCTCGTGGGCGCGCGCCGTGACGTCGCCGCCCTGCATTTCCACTGGCCGCAGGCGTACTACCGCCACCAGGGCCGCTGCGCGTTCGTCGCGACGTGGATCAAGCTCGCACTCTTTGCCGCGCGACTCCTCGCAGCGCGGCTGCTCCGTTACCGCGTCCTGTGGACGGTGCACCAGGTCTATCCCCACGAACGCGGCGGCCGCGGGACGGATCGCACCGCCGCCGTCCTGCTGTCGTATGCGGCGCACGCGCTGCTCGTCCACGACGACTGCACCGCAGAGCGGGTCGGAGCAGAGCTTCCGTGGGCCGCGCGCAAGGTCGCGCTGGTTCCGCACGGCTCCTACGCCGGCGTGTATCCCGCCGGCCGGTCGAGATCCGAGGTGCGCCGCGAGCTCGGGCTGACAGACACGGCGATCGTCTTCCTGGCCTTCGGTCACGTTCGAGGCTACAAGGATCTCGACGTGCTCCTCGACGGCTTCGCCGCCGCCGGGAGCGCCGAGATCGCCCTCGTCGTCGCCGGCCTCCCGCTGGACGGCCCGTCAGCGCAGCTCGTGTCGGAGCGCGCCCGGTCCGATCCGCGCATCAAGCCGCTGCTCGGGTTCATCCCCGACGAGGACGTCGCGGAGCTCTTCTGCGCCGCAGACGCAGCGGTCGTCTCGCGCGGAGACGGCGGCACCTCCGGGGCGCTCATCCTCGCCCTCTCGCTCGGGACTCCGGCCGTCGTCGCCGACGTCCCCGGCTACCTGGATCTGATTCGACACGGCGCTGCCGGCTGGTCGTTCGCGGCCGGCGACCCGCAGGCGCTCGGGCACGTCCTCGACGCAGCCGTTGCGGACGCCTACGAGTTCGCGGCCAAGC